>JBLGCN010000017.1:0-13776 GCA_047617405.1 Natronomonas sp. | reverse complement strand
TGTGGAAGAACGCTCGCGGCACGACCTGCCGCTCGCTGCTGAAGGCTGCCGGGATCGGTGCGGTTGGCGTCCTCGGGCTGGCTGGCTGTGCCAGCCGCGGCGGGAACACCGACGACGGGTTGACCGACACCGGAGCCTCCACCGATAGCGGTGGGGCGAACGGAGAAAGCGAAAGCGGAAGCGGGAGTGCGACACCCGAACTCGGCGACTCGATGACCATCTTCCACGCCGGGAGCCTCGCGCCGCCGTCAGCGCGGCCGAACCGCAGTTCGAGGAGGAGTACGGCGTGGATGTCACCCGCGAGGCGTTCGAGGCCATCGACGACCGGCTTGAGTACGCCTCCCGCATCCACGGCGCGAACCGCTGGCAGACGTTCCGTCGTGTCACGGCGCCGCTGGCCGTCCGGGGGGTCATCACCGGCGGCGTGCTCGCGTGGGCACGGGCCGTCTCCGAGTTCGGCGCCGTCGCGGTCGTCGCCTACACCGTCGACTTTTTTTACCCGGTCGCCGGCGAGGCCGTCCGGGCCCAGCACGCACCCGTCTTCGTCTACAACACCTACCTGCAGGGCGGCCTCACCGAGAGCGGCGCCGTTGCCTTTCTGCTCCTGGGCGTGTCGGCGCTCATCTTCCTCGTCGTCCGCTGGCTCACCGGCGACACTGGGGGGGTTCTCGGGTGACACTCGACGTCGACATCGCGGCGACGTTCTCGGCCGACGGCGCGGAGCCCTTTGTCGTCGACGCCGCCCTCGAGGTCGACCGCGGCGAGACGCTCACCGTGCTCGGACCCAGCGGCAGCGGCAAGACGCTGCTGCTCGAGTCCGTCGCCGGGTTTCACTCACACGAGGGACGCGTCGACCTCGACGGACAACCCGTCAGCGACCGTCCCCCGGAGGAACGGGACTTCGGGTTCGTCTTTCAGGACTACGCCCTTTTTCCCCACGTGACCGTCTCCGAAAACGTCGCCTTCGGCCAGCGGTATCTCGGTTCGTCGTGGTTGGAGCGGGCAGGAGAATTCGCCACCAGCGATGACAGGCGCTCGCGACTCCGGGCGCTGGTCCGCGACGATGGACGGAGTTACTGGGAGCGACTGCGGGCGTTGGTCCGGCTCCGGCGCGACGGGCCGGACGCGCCGGGTCCGGCACAGTTGCTCAAGGGGTTCGGCGTTGAACACCTCGGAGGCCGGTATCCGCCGACGCTCTCCGGGGGCGAACGCCAGCGGGTGGCGCTCGCTCGCGCGCTGGCGGTCGAACCGGAGGTGATCCTGTTGGACGAGCCGCTGTCCTCGCTCGATGTCCCGACCAGACAGTCACTCCGTCGGGACCTACAGGGGATCCTCGCGGACGTGACTGCCGTCTACGTGACACACAACCGGACGACCACACGCGCACTCTCCGACCGTATCGTCGTGATGAACGACGGCCGGGTCGTCCAAACGGGCACACCCGAGGAGGTGTTTGAACGCCCGACCTCGCCGATGGTCGCCCGTTTCACGGGCACAAACTGCGTCCCGCTCGCGGACGCCCCTGCGCTCCGTGGCCTGCTGGATGTCACCGCGGAGTACATTACCATCCGACCCGAGGCGGTGGTCCTCACCGAGGACGGGGAGCTTCGGGGGACCGTGGAGCGGGTCGTCCGCGAGGACACCGCCTCCCGGGTGACCGTCGCCGCGGGGAAGACACGGGTCGAGGTGCTCGCGGACAGCGTGCCACCGGTCGGGACCGAGGTGGGACTGCAGTTCTCACGCGGTCGGCTGCACCCGGTCAGCTGAGTGTCACTGTCTCCTGCTCGAACCGCTCGCCCGTCCACCGCCATGAGCCCACGTATGGCCACCCTCCGTCCAGAACGACGATGACGTAGGACCGGTCGGTCCAGGTCGCACAGCGCCGGTCGGTGGGGCTCGGCGCCGCCGGCCCGCCCGGGTGTGAGTGATAGAAGCCGACCACCTCCTCGCCGTCCGCCTCGATTTCCTCGATCAGTGCGAGTTGCGCTGTGGGCTCGATGCGGTACTCGGTTCTGGGCTCGTCCGCGGCGTTCTCGGCGCGGCGCAGTGTCCGCGCGTGACCCGTCGCGCCGCGGTCCCCGCCGAGGACGCCACACACCTCCGCCGGTGCATCCTCGCGGGCGTGGTCGATAGCGGCGTCGTAGACCGCACGGGTGATCCGGAGCATATCGGTCGTTCGGTCCGCCGGGGCAAGAGGGTGGCTCCGTCACCCCGTGTCCCGCGTCGCCTCGCAGCCGTCGTCGCAATTTATACTCTTCGAGTCCGACCCTCGCACATGGAGATCGAGATGCGGTTTTTCGCCAACTTCCGGGACGCGGTCGGGCAGAAGACCCTCGTCCGGGAGTTTGAGGGTACAACGGTCGGTGACCTTCTCGACGACCTCGCCGCGGAGTACCCGGAGATGGACCTGTTCGAGGACGACGACAGCCTGCGGGACTTTCTGACGATCATGAGAGGCGGGAAGGATATCGCCCACCAGGAGGGGCTGGACACGCCCCTGGAGGACGGTGATACCGTCAGCGTGTTCCCGCCGGTAGCCGGTGGGTCGCCGGCAGGCGTGTGAACACGGGACCGTCGGGAGGCGCTCACGGCCAGTGACCGGATAGACCGTGGGACGTGACCGGCGCTCCCGAGCCAGTTTTATACAACGAGCGCGCCCAGAACAGGTATGGACGAACTCGAACTGACGATCCCGGAGGGGATCGTCGACTCGCTGCCGGCGGACAGCGACGACACGAAACAGGACATGGGGACAGCCGTCGCCGGCTGGGAGCGCGAACTCAACGCCGCCCTCACCGTCGAGGACGAGGCCGAGGCCGTCAGTGCCGTCGTCGACATGATCGAACACTTCCAGGAGCGGTGGGAGACGTACGACGAGTTTATTGTCGAACTGCGCGCCTGGGGGCAGTCACCGATCTACGCGATGGCCTGGCGGGACCTCCACGCCGCGGTGCTCCAACAGGTCTACGACCACGAGGACCTCGCCGACCGGGTCGACCGCGAGCGCAACGCTCGCCTGCTCGACGACGGGATCCGCCCCGGGTCCGGCGGTTGAGCGCCACACACAGGCGTCGGACCCGTCTGTGCCCGCGCACGCGCCCAACAGGTTTAGCCCCCTGCCGCCGCTACCCGGAGAGGATGATAGAGCGTGAACGGAGCTATCGGGGGATCTCTGCCAGGGCCGCCGTTGGCTATCTGGAGAACCTCGGCGGCGAACGGGTCGACGACAGGGTCGTCGCGGCCGCGGACGGCACCTGGCGGGCCTCCCTCTCGGAGGAGAAAGTCGACGTGGGCCCGTCGCTGAAACTCACCGAGGTGACTGTCGCCTTCGAGGGCGAAAACGCCGACGCGCTAGACCGCCTGGTCGAGCGATTCTCCCAGAAGGCGGTCCGGGCGGGCGGCTGAGGGGTGCGAGCATGCCGGAACGTACCCACCCTATCGAGGGACAGGTTATCCTGCTGGCCGGCGCGAAGGCGAGTGTCACCCTCAAGTGTCTCTCCGCGCTCCTCGAGGACGTCCAGCGCCACCTCGTCGGCCGTTACGAGGAGTACGGCCGCCGGTTCGAGCGTATCGAGGCCGACGGACGGACCTACTACCTGGCCGACACAGCCCACTGGGACGGCGTCGGCCGGGAACTCGGCTTCGAGGATAGCGAGACCGACGGCGTCCGGCGGGCCCACGGCGCACAGTTCCGGCGTGACGGGCGCCGACTCGACCGCCTCGGGGAGTTCGAAGCCGCGATGGAAGTCCGTGACCCCGTCACTATTGCGCCCCCCTGAGTGTCCCTGCTCACTCCGCGAGTTCGATCGTCTCGACGACCTTCTCGGAGAACGCCACCTCGGTGAGGTCGCCGTTGTGTAGCCGGTCGAGCCACGCCGCCTCGACGTGCCACCGACCGCGTTCCTCTCCCTCGAGGTCGGTGACGACGGCGTCGATGTCGGCCCCCGCCCAGTCCTCGTCGTGGAGGTCACGAAAGACGTTGATCACCCGCCCCACCTCGCGGTGGGGGACGACCCCCTCGCTGTCGGCGGAGACCGACTCGTAGGCCACCTCGTAGCCCTCGGGCGTGTCGGCAACCTCGTCGACGTAGACGCCGTGGCTGGTCAGCCGGGACTCCACGCGGAACTCGAAGTCCTCGTCATCACTCATAAAAGAGGTTGGTGGTGAGCTGACTTTAGTCGTCGGCGGGCGCCTGCGAGTCGCCGCCGGCGGAGACACCCGTGCCGGGACCGGCCTCGATACCGAGTTCGTCGAGTTTCTCGTCGGGGACGACGCCGTCGACCCAGCCACGGACGTCGTAGTACTCCGCTTTGAGCTGGTCGAGTTCGGCGAGTTCCCCCTCGCTGCCGCCCTGGGCCGGGATGGCGTCCTCGTGGCCCTCGACGAACCGACCGGGCAGGTCGTCGTCTGCGCCGTCGAAGCCGGCGAGGTTGTTGTAGTACCGCTCGAGGGTGTAGATCCGCTCGCCGGCCGTTATCAGCTCCGCCTCGCTGACATCGCGGCCTGTCATCCCGTTGTACTGCAGGACGTACTCCTCGATACCCTCCGCAAAGGCGTTGAACTTGCAGATATCAAAGGAGTCCGAGATGGCGTGTAGGTCCTGGAAGGTGGCACAGAGCTCACCCTTCCCCTCGGGTTCGTGAGGGTCGACCTGCTCGGGGATGCCTAGGATCTCCGCGGCGGGCGTGTATCCCCGGAGATGACAGGCCCCGCGGTTCGAGGTGGCGTAGCCGATAGCCATCCCCTTCATACAGCGGGGGTCGTAGGCGGCCATCGACTGGCCTTTCACCGCGAGGGAGTTCTCCCTCGCGTCAAAGCTCTCCTCAAGACCGGCAGGCCCCTCCGCGAGCGCGTCGGCAAACTCCGTCTCCCGGCGGGCGACCCGGTCGAGCAGGTCGACCATCTCCGAGGAGTCACCCCAGTCGAGGCCGCCACCCTCGACGTCGTCGAACTTGCCCTGCTCGGTCATCTCCATCGCCATCGCCATCGTGTTGCCGGCGTCGATGGTGTCCATGCCGAGGTCGTTACACTTGTCGACCATCAGCACCGAGTCGTCGAGGTCGGTGTGCCCGGAGTTGGGGCCCAGCGCCCACGCGGACTCGTACTCGAAGGACTCCATCTGGACGTTCATCTCGTCGCCTTTGTGCATCGCCTGCACCTCCACCTCCTTCTTGCAGGCGACCGGACAGGAGTGACAGGTCGGCTCGTCGACCAGGATGTTCTCCCGGACGTGCTCCCCGGAGACCAGTTCGGCGTCGATGTCGACACCATCGGAGTCACTCATCGACCGCGTCGAGGAGTACTGGCCGTTTTTCGTCGGGAGGCCGTCCATCTCCTCGGTGACGTTCATCAGGACGTTGGTCCCGTACATCGAGAGGCCGCCCTCGTTCGGCGCGGTGACGTCAGACTCCTGGATAAGCTGCATCGCCTGCTTGTGGCCCTCACGGAAGGTCTCCTGGTCCGCGGGCTTTTGCATCTCCGTCGAGGCCTTGACGACAACCGCCTTGAGATTTTTCGACCCCATGACGGCGCCGGTCCCGCCCCGGCCGGAGGCGCGGTCGTCCTCGTTGACGATACAGGCGTACCGGACCTCGTTCTCCCCGCCGGGCCCGATAGCCATCGCCGAGAGGTTCTTGCCGTACTCGCCGTCGAGGTCGGACTCGATGTCGTCCATCGTCGCGTGGACGCCCTGCCCCCACAGGTGAGAGGCGTCACGGAGTTCGACCTCGCCGTCCTCGACGTAGGCGTAGACCGGCTCCTCGGCCTCACCCTCGACCAGCAGGCCGTCGAAACCGGCCCACTTCAGCCGTGCACCCGACCAGCCGCCGTGGTGGGAGTCGGTCACCTGCCCCTCGATGGGGGACTTGGTGCAGATGGCGATCCGGCCGCTCATCGTCACCTGCGTCCCCGTCAGTGGCCCGTTCATGAACGCGAGGAGGTTGTCCGGCCCCAGCGGGTCCACGTCCGGCCCCTGGTCGAAGACGTACTTGACACCGAGCCCGCGCGCACCGATATACTTCTTTGCGTCCTCGTCGTCGACACCCTCGTAGGCCACCTCGCCGTCACTGAGGTCGATTCGCGCCACGTGGTCGTGGAAGCCACCTAAGTCGGTCATGATACTCTAACACGTGTCATGAACGCCAATACACTTAATCATTCTGTCTGAGTGTCACAGCCCCGGTATTTCAGGGCCAACCCCCGGGACCGGGGTATTCCGGCGCGGACACAACGGTGACGGTCACGCTCGACAGCGCGGGTGACACCTGTGGACAGGTCGACCGGCACGGTTAACTGCGAGACGGGCGCCACGCGGGGTATGGACCTACCACAGATCTGGGAGAACAGGGTCCGGTTCGCGGAGACCGACCGGCAGGGTATCGTCTTCTACGGCAACTACGTCACCTTCCAGGACGAGACAGTCACGCAGTACTTCCGCGAGACCGGTGTCGGCTACCCCGACATCGAGGGTCGGGGCTGGGATGTCCACGTGGTAAATGTCGAGTTGAACTACCACGGCCAGGCCGACGTCGGCGACGAACTCGTCCACGGGGCCCGGGTCGAGTCGTTTGGCACCTCAAGTATGACCTTCGAGTACGCCGCCCACCGGGTCGACGACGGCTCGCGTATCGTCGACGGGACTGTCACCCACGTCACCGTCGACCCGGAGACCGGTGAGCCGGTCCGTGTCCCCGAGGACTTCCGGGAGACGGTCCGGACATTCCAGGACGAGCCACCCGAGGAGGCCTGAGAGGTCCCCGAGGGTGACAAGCTACAACCCTTCGGCCATCAATACCGGGGTATGGGCGACGACCTCACCCACACCGACGAGTCCGGCGAGGCACAGATGGTCGACGTGGGCGACAAACCCGACACACGGCGCCGGGCGGTTGCGGCCGGCCGGCTGGAACTCCGGCCGACGACTGTCGAGGCGGTCCGGGACGACGAGGTCGGGAAGGGCAACGTCCTCGCCACCGCCCGCGTCGGCGCGGTCCAGGCTGTCAAGCACACCTGGGAGACGATACCGATGTGTCACCAGATCCCGGTCACGAACGTCGAGGCGGACTTCTCGCTGGACGCCGCGGCCGGGACCGTCGGCCTCGAGGTGGCCGTCGAGACGACCGGCAAGACCGGCTGCGAGATGGAGGCTCTGGAGGGGGTGACAACGGGGCTGAACGTCGTGCTCGACATGGTGAAGGCGGCCGAAAAGGACGATCACGGGCAGTACCCCGAGACCCGGCTCACGGACGTTCGGGTCGTCGAGAAGGTGAAGCGGGAGGGCTGACTGGCCGAGGGGCCCTCAGTCGTCGGCGGTCGCGGGTCGTTTGACGTATTTCTCGTTCAGCACCCACTCGCCGTCCTCCTCGACGAGGTACTCGCCGTAGTAGGGGACCCGGTTGGCGACGGTCTCGCGGAAGGTCTCCCGGATCTCGGGTTTGGTCATCTCGCCCATCGGGCGGTGGTCGTCGCCGCGGTTCAGACAGCCCTTTAGTTTGCCGTCGTGGGTCACCCGGACGCGCTCGCAGTTGGCACAGAACTCCTCGTTCTCGACGGGGTCGACGATCTCGACCATCCCCTCGCCCGACGCCGCCGTCTCCCCGTCGGGCTCGACGTCCGGGCCGTCCGCCTCCTCGCCGTCGGGGCTGACGTAGTAGCGCCGACGGTCGTGCATGTCGCGGCGTTCGACACGGTCGGCCTGCTCCTCCAGCCAGCCGTGAACCCGGTCGATATCGACCGCCCAGTCGGGGTTGCCGACGAGTTCGGGCATATACTCGATGAGCTGGAGCTGGAGCCCGTCGTTCGCGGCGACATGGTCGACCATCTGCGGGATGTAGCCGGCGGTTGCCTCGAAGACCACCATATTCAGCTTGACGGGGGCGAGTCCCGCCTCCAGCGCCGCCTCGACACCCTCGATAACCTGTTCGTAGGCGCCGGTCTTCGTGACCGCCGCGAAGTCGTCGGCGTCGAGTGCGTCCTGGGAGACGTTGACCCGCTCCAGCCCCGCGGCTTTCAGGTCCGGCGCCCGCCCGGGGAGGAAGGTGCCGTTGGTCGTCATCGAGACCTCCATCGCGTCCGGTGTCCGCCGGATGATCTCCTCCAGGTCCTGCCGGAGCATCGGCTCGCCGCCGGTGAACTTCACCGCCTCGACGTCGAACTCCCGGGCAACCTCCAGGAACCGGACGACATCGTCGGTGCCCATCTCGTGGTCCTGTGCGTCCATCGGCCCGCGGGTGTCACCCAGCCCCTCGTTGTGGCAGTAGACGCAGTCGAAGTTACACCGGTCGGTCAGCGAGACCCGCACGCCAGAGACCTCCCGGCCGAAATCGTCCACAAGCATCTATTATCGGTAGTCCAACGCCCACGGATTAAAATCTATCCCACGTTTGGGGGTGTCTCGACGACAGCCGCCGTCGCGGGCCCACCGTCGACAGGGGCCACCTTTTCAACCGCGCGCTGCCAACGGCGGTGTATGACCAACGAGTTCGACGACGTTGCCCGCCTGGCAGAGGCCCGCGAGCGGTTGCAGGAGGTCGTGACGTCGGGCGACAGCGAGACAGTCTCGGTCGGTGCGGCGGCCGGCCGGGCCCTCGCCGCGCCGGTCCGGGCACGGCGGGCAGTCCCCCACTACGAGCGTGCGGCGATGGACGGCTACGCGGTCCGGGCCGAGGACACCCAGCGGGCCGGCCGGTCGCCGGTCGCACTGGAACTGGCCGAGGAGACGGTCGGGCCACGGGGTGCGGCCCACGTCCACACCGGGAGCCACCTACCCGACGGCGCCGACGCCGTGGTGATGGTCGAGCAGACCCGGGAGGTTGGCGACACGGTCGAGGTGGAGGCGTCGGTCACACCCGGCGAGAACGTCGCCCCGGTCGGCGAGGACGTCGACACCGACCAGCACCTCTACGACACCGGTCACCGGCTGACGGCAGCCGACCTCGGCCTGTTACGGGGTGCCGGCTACGACGACGTGGAGGTCTACGAGCGCCCCCGGGTCAGTGTCGTCCCCACGGGCGAGGAGCTTGTTCCGGCCGGCGAGGAGCCCGAGCCCGGCGAGATCGTCGAGACCAACGGCCTGACCGTCGCCCGACTGGTCGAGCGCTGGGGCGGGAAGGCAACATACCGGGAGATCGTGACCGACGATATCGGCGCGCTCGGGGCGGCTATCGACCGCGACACCGACCACGATATCGTTGTCACGACGGGCGGGACGTCGGTCGGTGAACGGGACCTGCTCCCGGCGGTCGTCGGGGAGCGTGGCTCAGTCGAGGTACACGGCCTGGCGGTCAGGCCGGGCCACCCCGCCGGCTTCGGCGTCGTCGATGACACACTCGTGTTGATGCTGCCGGGCTACCCGGTCTCCTGTCTGGTCGTCGCGACCCAGCTGCTCCGGCCGGCGCTGGCCCGCGCCGGCGGCTTCGAGCCCGACCCGATACCCAGGACCCCCGGCGTCCTCGAGCGAAAGGTGCCAAGCGAGCCCGGGATGCGCACCTTCGCCCGGGTCTCCGTCGAGGCGGGAGGGGTGGACGGGGAGCCGGCGGTGACGCCAACCCGGACCTCCGGTGCCGGCGTCCTGTCGAGTGTAACACTGTCGGACGGCTGGGTTGTCGTTCCCGAGGGGTCGGAGGGCTACGAGGCCGGCCGTGAGGTCGCCGTCGAGCGCTGGGACTGGGAGCCCTGACCGAGGCGAGGTGAGGCGGATAGGGTCCCACCGCGTCAGTCCTCGGCACCCGCGTCGGGGGGCTCAACCCCGGTGTCGTGCTGGTGGGCCCAGAACTCGTCGGTGACGGTGACCTCCTTCTTGAACAGCGGGACCTCGGCTTTCAGGCGGTTGATCCCGTCCTCGACGGTCTCGAAGGCCTCCCCCCGATGGCCCGCGAGCACCACGACGAAGACGATGTCCTCGCCGGATTCGACGACGCCGGTCCGGTGGTGCAACAGCACCTCGTAAACCCCCTCGCGGGCCTCCAACTCCTCCCGGATCGCCGCCATCTTTGCCGCCGCCACGCCGTCGTACCTCTCGAACTCGAGCAGTTCGGTCGCCGGGTCGTCGGGGCCCTCCTTCGTGCGGACCCGGCCGGTGAAGGTGGCGATAGCCCCGGAGTACACCGCCTCCGGCGACCGCTTTGCCTGTGCCACCAGCGAGCCAAGCGTCTCGAAGGGTTCCTGCTGCTCGAGGGCGTCGACCACGCCACCGAGGTCTACCGCGTCGGCCTCGGGGGCGGTGGCGACCGTCTCACCGTCGTAGTCACGGCCGCCGAGCGCGACCGTCGGGATGTCGACCCCGCTGTATCCCTCGACCAGCGCGTAGTCGTAGTCGGGTGCGAGCGACTCGAGTACGCCTTCGAGCGTACGGCCATCGCCGGTCGCGAACCACGCGCCGTCGTCGGTGACGGCGTGGGTTTCGGCGGCGCCGGCCGTCCGGTGACGGTGGGTGTCCTTTCCCTCCCGGTCGATGTCGACGCCGTGGTCGACGTGTTTGACCGTCGCCACGCGACCACGGTCCCCGAGACGGTCGAGGAGTCGCTCGACCAGCGTCGTCTTTCCCGAGCCCGAGGGGCCGGCGATCCCGAGCAGTTTCATGCCTGCTTGTGGGACCGGGGCGGATTTGTGCCTGTCGCCGGGGCAGCGGCCCCGGTGTCGGGCACAGAGCGGAGGTGAGGCTTTTGCCCCCGGGCCACAAAGCGGATGATATGAGTGAGCGCCGCGAGATGCGAGACCTGGTGACACTCGGCCGCGCCCGCGAGGTCGTCGGAAACCTCAACGTCGGCGGCGGGACCGAACGCGTCCCGCTGGGCGAGGCCAGCGGCCGGGTGCTCGCCGAACGGGTCGACGCCGACCTGGACGTACCCGGCTTCGACCGCGCGAGCGTCGACGGCTACGCCGTCCGTGCGACCGAGACGACCGGTGCCGGCGAGGCCAGCCCGGTGACCCTGGCGGTCGGCGGCCTGGTCGAAGCCGGTGAGCGGCCCGAGACGACAGTCGAGGACGGGGAGGCCGTCGAGATCGCGACCGGGGCGGTGGTCCCACCCGGTGCAAACGCCGTCGTGATGGTCGAGGACACTACCGAACACGCGGAGACGGTCGAGGTCCGCCGGGCGGTCCCGCCGGGCGGGAATGTGATGGCCGCCGGCGCGGACATCGCGGCCGGCGACCGCGCGCTGGGGGCGGGCGTCCGACTGACGCCTCGGACGGTGGGGTTGCTCGCGGCGATGGGTCACGACACGGTCGCGGTCCGCCGTCGCCCCCGGGTGGCCGTCGTGGCCACCGGCGAGGAACTCGTCCAGCCCGGTGCCGACCTGGACCACGGCCGCGGCCAGATCTACGACGTCAACACCGAGACCATCGCGACCGGTGTCCGCGAGGCCGGCGGGGAGCCGGTCCGGTACACCCGCGTCCCAGACGACCGCGGGGCGATGGCCGACGCGCTCCGGGGGGCCGCCGAGGAGTGTGATATGATACTGACAGCCGGGTCGACGAGCGCCAGCGGCGCCGATATGCTCTACAGCGTCGTCGAGGACGTCGGCGACCTGCTGGTCCACGGCGTCGCGCTCAAGCCGGGCAAGCCGACCATCGTCGGCCGCGTCGACGGGACGCCCTACGTCGGCCTGCCGGGCTACCCGGTCTCCGCGCTGTCGGTGTTCCGGCTGCTGGTCGCGCCCCGGCTGCGCCGGGCGGCGGGCTACGGGACCGAGCGGTCGGTCACCACCACCGGGCGGCTGGCCGTCGACGAGCGCTTCGACGAGGGGCGGCGCCGGGCGCTGCCGGTCGGGCTCGTCGAGGACGGTGACGGCGAGACGGTCGTCTACCCGGTCGACAAGGGCAGCGGTGCGACGACAACCCTGGCGGCGGCCGACGGGGTGGTCGACATGCCGGCGGACACCCGCCGTCTCCGGGCCGGCGAGGACGTCACAGTAGAGCTGTTCTCGCCGGACACCCGGGCGCCGCCGGTGCTCGCCGTCGGCGAAAGCGACCCTGCCGCTGTCGGGTTACTCGACGCCGTCGACGGCGCCCGCTACCTCACCGACGGCGACCGGGCCGGCCGGCGCTGGCTCCGGGACGGGGTCGCGGACGTCGCGGTGGTCACCGGCGAGACGGGGACGGCGCCCGACGGCGCGGCGGTGTTCGCAACCTGGGCCCGCGAGTGGGGGGTCGTGACGACGGCCGAGAGCCTCGGCGAGACACCCCTGGAGACGCTCGCCGAGGGCGAGCGGGCGGTCGCGACTGTCAATCGGGACCTCGGGCTCCGGGCCGCGGTCGACGACGCCGCACAGACGGCCGGGGTCGACCCCGACGCCCTCGCCGGGGTCGAGACTGCCGGGGTCGAGAGCCCCGCCCGGCGGGTCGCCGACGGACGGGCCGACGCCGGCGTAACACTCCGGGCGACCGCCGAGGCGCTAGGGCTTCAGTTCGTCGCGCTTGGCACACAGCGGGTCTCGCTGGTGGGCGCCGAACAGCGTCTGTCGAAGCCGGCCGTCGAACGGTTGCAACGCGAGGCGGAGTCCGTGACGGCGGTGCTGGACGGACTGCCCGGCTACGCCGAGCAGTGACGGCGTGACCCGGGGGCCGGTCGGTGCGTCGGCCACCCGTCGTCGCTGGCAGTCAAACCGTGTTTCTGCCGGCTGTCAGGAACAGCAGTTTTATGTGAGTCATCTAAAACGACATAGTATGGCAGAGTGTCCGAACTGTGGAGCGGCCGTCGAAGTGGGGGCACCCGTGTGTGACTCGTGTGGGCTCTCGCTCGGTGACAATCTTGGAGGCGAGGAGGGCCGGAGAGACACCGGCCAGGGTGGTGACAGACAGCAGGGCCAGCCCCGGCAAGGACAGCCACAGGGCGGGCAGACTCGTGGTGGACAGCCACAACAGGGCAGGGGTCAAGGCCAACCACAGGGTGGCCAGCCCCGGCAGGGCCAGCCCAGACAGGGACAGGGCCAGGCACCACAACAACAGGGCCAGCCCAGACAGGGACAGTACCGCCAGCCACGGGACGACGAGGTGGTCGCCGGGCTGAACCGCCGGCAGGTGCTCGGCGTCGGCGGGGTCGGGGTCGCCGTGGCCGCCGTTGGCGGGTTCGTGCTGCTTGGCGGCGGCGCCGGCGGCCCTGCGGGCACCGCGGAGGCGTTCGTCAACAACCTGAACAACGGGGACGGGCAGGCCGCGGCCGACCTGTTACACCCGGACTCCCAGTTGGGCGACAATCAGGTCACCCAGTTGGCGACACTGTTCGGGCAGGTTGAGATCAGTGTGCAGGGGTCGGAGGTGACCGAGCAGGCAGACGGTCGGGCGCAGGTCGAGATTCAGGCGTCCGCGCAGGGACAGACGAACACCCTGCGCATGGAGATGCGACAGGCAAGCGGTGAGTGGCGGGTGTTCTCCTTCTCCGGGGTCTGACCGGCGCGGGGACCGGCACGCCCGTCACCGGCCCTCCAGTTCGGGCTGTTCGACGTGTGCCTCCCAGAAGGCGGGCTGTCGGTACGTCTCGTAGGCCCCCTGGTAGCCTCGCAGGCGGGCAAGCGGGGCGAGCGCCCGCGACAGCGGCCGCCCAACACGCGGGTCGGGCTCGGTAAAGACGGTGTTGCCGGCCAGCCGCCGGGCGACCATCACCTGCTGGAGGAGATTGTCGGCGTCCATCCCGTCGTCGTGGGCGAGCCCGCCGAGCGTCGGGAGGATATGTCGGAGCCGCCCGGGGGTGTGAATGTCCGTTATCATGTAACTCAACTCGTCGCCCTCGACGGAGAAGGTGTGGCGCTGACCGGTCTCGACGGTGACCGTCTCGCCCGG
>JBLGCN010000016.1:0-14210 GCA_047617405.1 Natronomonas sp. | reverse complement strand
CGGTCGTCCTCGTCGGGACCGAGCAGGACCTGCTGGGTGCTATCGCCATCGCCGACGAGGTGCGCCCCGGCTCGGCGCGGGCCGTCGAGCGCCTGCAGGCGTCGGGCGTCGAACACGTCGTGATGCTGACCGGCGACAACGATGGCACCGCGCGGACCATCGCGGAGGCGGCCGGCGTCGACGAGTACCGCGCGAACCTGCTGCCCGAGGAGAAGGTCGAGGCTGTCGAGGAACTACAGGCGGCGCACGGCGAGGTCGCGATGGTCGGCGACGGGGTCAACGACGCCCCTGCGCTCGCAACGGCGGATGTCGGCGTCGCGATGGGTGCGGCTGGGACGGACACGGCCCTGGAGACCGCCGATATCGCGCTGATGGGCGACGACATCGGGAAGCTGCCGTATCTCTACGCGCTGTCACACACCGCAAACGGCGTCATCCGACAGAACATCTGGGCGAGTCTGGGGGTGAAGGCGCTGCTTGCACTCGGCGTCCCGCTCGGGCTTGTCAGCGTGGCCGTTGCGGTCGTCGTCGGCGACATGGGGATGAGCCTGGGTGTGACCGGTAACGCGATGCGGCTGTCGCGGGTCGAGCCCGAAACGCCCGAGTGACCGCTGAGACACCCCAGCCCCGGGCCGCACCTGTCGGGGCGCGGGCGACCCGGCGACGCCTCCCTCTGCCGGCAAAATTATTTATTCGTCGCGGAGGTGCTCGGCTCCATGGACGCGTTTCCGGACCGCTCAGCGTACGAGGACCTGGTCGACCGGGAGTGGGGCAGCTACGAGGAACTGTACCGGGACTTCGAGTGGAGCGTCCCCGACCAGTTCAACCTCGCGGCAACCACCTGCGACAGGTGGGCAGATGACGGTGAGAGGGTCGCAATGTACACACGAGACAGAGAGGGCAGCGACGAGTCGTACACGTTCCGGGGGCTCCGGAGCCGGGCAAACCGGCTCGCGGGCTACCTCGACAGACACGGGGTCGGGAGGGGCGACCGCGTCTGTGTCAGCGGCTCACAGTCGGCAGAGACGATGGTGGGCCATCTCGCTGCCTGGAAACTCGGCGCGGTCTCGGTGCCGCTAAGTGTCCTCCTCGGCCCCGATGGGCTCGGCTACAGGCTCGGGGATTGTGACGCGTCGGCATTCCTCGTGAGCGAGGGGGTACTCGAGACCACCCGGACCGTCGACCACGATGTGGACCACGTCATCGTTCCCGATGCGGCAGAGACCGTCGGTGAGGAGGTGAGATATTCGGCGGCACTCGACGACGCGAGCGGCTCAGTTTCGACCCGGCGGACGGCACCGGACGACGGGGCGATACTCATCTACACCAGCGGGACGACCGGCAAACCGAAGGGTGTACTGTTACCACACCAGGTCCTCCTCGGCGTGCTACCGTGTGTAGCGCTCGGTCTGTTCAATCTCGAACTCCACGAGGGGGATATCGGACGGACTGCCGTCGAGTGGTCGTGGGCGGGTGCCCTGGTGGACTTCGTGCTCCCGCACTGGTTCTTTGGCAAACCCGTCGTCGGGTTGGCACATCAGGAACTCGACGCGCAGGCGGAGTTCGACCTCATCGACAAGTTCGGCGTCACGCTCTACAACGCGCCGCCGACAGCCCTCCGGATGCTGTCACAGGAGGACAGTGCCGCTGACGGGTACAGTTTGGGTAGCATCCGCGGGGTGTTCTCCGGCGGCGAGGCGGTCAGTCAGGATATCTTCGACTGGGCGGAGGAGGTCCTCGACGAGCCAACCCTCCAGCAGGGGTACGGACAGACCGAGGCACCGGCGTTTATCGGCGACTGCGAAGCACTCGATGTTCCGTACGAGCACGGGAGAATCGGGAGACCTTCGCCCGGCAGCGAGGTGGCGATCCTCGACCCGGACACTGCGGAACCGACGGTCGAACAGGGTGACGTGGGCGAGATCGGTCTCCGGCACGAGAACAATCCGGGCTGTTTTCTCGGGTACTGGAACAAGCCAAGCAGGACGGACACGAAGCTCCAGGACGGGTGGCTCCTCTCCGAGGACCTGGGCAGACGCACCGACGACGGTTACATAATCTTCGAGGGGCGGAAAGACGACGTGATACTCTGCTCGGGCTACAAGATCGGTCCCGAGGAGGTCGAAGACGCCCTCACCGGGCACGAGGCAGTCGCCGACGCCGGGGTGGTCGGCGTCCCGGACGACACCCGGGGGGAGATACCGAAGGCGTTCGTGGCGCTACGGGACGGATACACACCCGGCGAATCGCTCGCCGAACAGCTCCAGAACTTCGTCAGAGAGCGGCTTGCAAAGTACGAGTACCCACGGGCGGTCGACTTTGTCGACGAGCTACCGACAACGACGAGCGGAAAACTCCGTCGGGCCGAACTGCGAGAGAGAGGAGTAACTGAGTGAGTGTGACACCCTGTCCGACGTTCCACACCGGCGCCACCCCGACCTGCGTCGGTGTGCGCTGGTGGGGACAGTGGGTCTGGCGTGGTTGTCCCTGCGGTGACAGACCGGTTGAGCCGGGACCACCGTACGGTATCGAGAGGGCCTGCGGGTTCAGAGCCGGAGAGGTAACTCCTCGGGCCCCCGAACCAGCGGGGACCGCGTCCACGCGACCCTGTCGGTGGCGAGTTCCATGTCGGGGAACGCCTGCACGAGTGCCGAGAACGCGACACGGGCTTCCAAGCGAGCCACGGGGCGCCGAGACAGTGGTGGGTTCCGTGGCCGAATCCCAGGTGTTCCATCGACCCACGTGTAATGTCGAAGGTGTCGGGGTCGTCGAACTTACGGGGGTCCCTGTTCGCGGCAGCCTGGCTCAGCAACACCCGCTCCCCCGCCTCGCTCTGTTTGCCACGCAGCTCGAAGTCCTCGACTACCCCCCTGGTGATTGACTTCGAGCCGTGACGACGGCGCCGTGGAGGCAGTATATTTAATCCGGCGGCATCTGATGTACGTTCTAATCGACTAGACCTATGTACAAGATCCCAGAGACAGCCAACGCCCCCAAACTCGAGGCGTACCATCTGTACGAGCAGGGGTGGGAGAGTTACGAGGAGCTGACCGACTCCTTCGAGTGGCAGGTACCCGAGACGTTGAACGTCGCGAGCTACACCTGCGACCGGTGGGCCGAGGGGTACCCGGACCGGACAGCCCTCCGGATCAGAAACGACCCGCGGGGGAAAGGCGAGTACACCTTTGGCGAGATGCAGGCGGCGGCGAACCGGCTCGCCAACTACTTTCAGTCCGAGGGGGTCACGCGTGGCGACCGGGTCGGTGTCAACGTTCCCCAGAAAGCCGAGAGCGTCATCACCCATCTCGCGGCGTGGAAGACCGGCGCCGTCTCCGTTCCGCTGAGCACGCTGTTCGGGCCGGACGCGCTCCGATACCGGCTCGACGACAGCGGCGCCAGCGTCTGCCTCGTGGACAACTCGACGGTCGATGTCTACCGCGAAATCGCCGAGGACCTGGACGCGCTCGACACGGTCCTCACCGTCGGTGACGTCGACCAGGCCGACGGCGAGACCGACTTCTGGGACGCTCTGGAGGGTCACTCCGACGAGTTCGAGACGGTACAGACGGCGCCGGAGGACGACCTGACGATATTCTACACGAGCGGGACGACAGGGGACCCGAAGGGGGTACGCCACGCCCACAGGATGCTCCTGGGCCATCTCCCCCTGTTTACGTCGTGGTTCCTGAGCCTGGAGCTAACAGACGAGGACGTCTACTGGACACCCGCGTCGTGGACGTGGATGGGCGGGCTCGGGATCGTCGTGCTCCCGGGAATGTATTTTGGGATGCCAACCGTCGGTTGGAACGAGCAGTTCGAACCGGCGGACGTGTTCGAACTGGTCGAGGACTACACTATCACGAACTTCTGGATTCCGCCGACGGCGTTGCGGATGATGATGCAGGAAGAACAGGCGGCGACACGACACGACGTAAGCAGCGTTCGGACGATAACCAGCGGCGGCGAGTCCCTCGGCGAAACGATCATCGAGTGGGTGAACGACACCTTCGAAGGCGCCGACATCCACGAGGGATACGGCCAGACCGAGGCAAACATGACCGTCGGCGGCTGTGAACCGCTCGACGTGTCACGGCCGGGGAAGATCGGGAAGGAGGCCCCGGGACACGAGGTAGAGATCCTCGACCCGGACACGGCGGAGCCGACGGTCGAGCCGGGGGAGGTCGGCGAGATCGGCGTCAGGTACGAGGGAAACCCGGCGTGTTTCAAAGCCTACTGGAACAAGCCAGAGAAGACCGCTCGGAAGGTGCAGAACGGCTGGCTTCGCACCGAAGACCTCGGGACGATAGACGAGGACGGATACCTCGAGTTCGTGAGCCGGACGGACGACGTGATCATCTCCTCGGGCTACCGGATCGGGCCGGAGGAGATTGAGGACAGCCTGGCCGGACACGAGGCAGTTGCGGACGCCGGTGTCATCGGGATTCCGGACGACGAGCGCGGTGAGGTCCCGAAAGCATATCTCAAACTGGCGGACGGCCACGAACCGTCGGACGCGCTCGAAGACGAACTCAAAGGCCACGTCAAAACCAGGCTCGCGAAGTACGAGTACCCCCGCGAACTGGAGTTCATCGAGGCGCTCCCACAGACCGAAACCGGGAAGATACGACGTGTCGACCTTGAGAAGCGACACGAGAGCGAGACCTGAGGGGCCACAGCTCCGTCCCGTCACGGTACGGCCCGTCCCACGACGTTGCGCACCCTGACAACGCCGCAGCTCACACCCCGGGACCGGCGCGCGCCCGAGATACGAACGGCCCGGCTACCGGTCGACGGGCGCGAAGACGGCGGTGGTGTCGCCGGCGTACTCGCGTGTGCCACACAACCCGACCTCGTCGCCGACCTCGACCCGGTCGCCGTCGGCGACCCGCCCGAGAAGCCTGGCGTCGCCGAGTTCGACGAGCGCGACCTGGTAGCCACTCCGGTGTTCGGTCGGGGCAACCTCGACCGTCGTTTTCGTGTAGACGGGTCCGGTGTCGGGCAGTTCGGTAGCCGCGACCGAGTGGCTCCCACAGCGAACACAGGCGGCCTTCGGCGTCGCAGTGACGTAGCCACAGTCCTCACACCGGAGCCCGAGAATCGTCCCCTCGGTCACCGCCTCCGCCCAGCGCTCGTGGTCGAGGCGGTCCTCCTTGAGGGCGTCCTCGACGGCCCCGCGGGACGGTTCGTTGTTACTCATGTCCGTGCCTCCATGGTGGTTATGACGGCGGTGGCGGTCATCCCGCCGACGCTGTGGGCGAGCGCCCGCTCGGCACCCGCGACCTGTCTGTCCCCGGACGCCCCGCGAAGCTGCTCGGTGAGTTCGACAATCTGTGCGGTCCCGGTCGCGCCGATCGGGTGACCTTTCGATTTCAGCCCCCCGACGGGTTCACTATGACCTCCCCGCCCAGTCGTGTGCGCCCGGCCTCGGTTGCCGGGCCGGCGTCCCCGTCCGCGAACAGCCCGGTTGCGTCCAGGGCGAGTATCTCCGCGCCGGTAAAACAATCGTGGACCCCACTCCCGAAGACACGCGTCAGTCCCGAGGTTTCGGTCCCGGTCGCCTGTGGCGTACACCGCTCCACGCCACCGACGAGCGCGACGTCGTGCTCGCCGGCCTCGACCCACCGCGCGTTCGAGCGCGAGCGACGCCGTTGCACACGCGTCCTCGTACCGCTGTACCTTTCGGGGCGGGAGGCCGAGATGTCCGGCGACCTTTGACGCCAGGTGTGTCGCGTTCTCTATCGCGCCCCCGAGTACGTCCCCGAGAAAGAGGGCACCGACGTCGTCACTCTCTATCCCAGCCTCGTCGAGTGCCGGAGGGCTGCGTCGGCGAACAGCTCTGTGAGCGGCCTCGTGTGGACGCCAGACCCCGTCATTCCGGTGCCGACGACACTGGTGTCTGACATTGTATCAGAGGGGCATCCGGTCGTGTATATAAGATTTCGTTCGACAGCACTCACCCGCCCGGGATGCCGGGTACCGCACCCGAGAGCGGTGGGCCCCGGCTCAGAACGAGCAGGTGATATTGTCGTCGGTCACCTGTTCGTTTGTGAGTTCCTGCTCGTCGGTGAAGCTGTAGAACTCCTGGTCGGTCGGTGCCTCGGGACGCGGGCCGAGCCGACCCGCCAGCATCGACTCCATGTCGGCGTGGTGGTCAGCCTCACGGATCGTCGTGTCGGGAACGACCGAGGAGAACGTCAGCCCGGACAGCGCAGAGGTGAGCGCGTCCGCACTATTATCCCCGCCGGACTCCCGGACTGCGGCTGCGAGCGCGTCGACGACGGCACGCCCGTACATCGACCAGAAGCCGAACGGGAGGGTGTCGTGTCGGCTGATGTACTCCTCGGTGAACGCCTCCGTGCGGTCGTTTGGCCAGTCGAACGCGGCCGGCGCGGCACATATCGCCTCGACCATCTCCCCCTCCAGCGCGAGTGCCGGTTCGGTCGGACTCGAGAACGTGACCTCCTCGACCTGTTCAAAGAGGCCGAACTGCTGGCCCTGCCGGATGAACGCGATGATGTCCCCTCCGAACAGCGACGTGTGGATTATATCGGGGTCAGTGTCGGCGATAGTCTGGACCTCCTGGGAGTAATCGCCCTTGAGAAAGGCCGGGAACAGCTGGTCGACGACCTCCGCGTCCGACCGAATAGCGGTGAACTCGTTTCGGAACACCTCGGCGGACTGTTGCCCGAAGACGTAGTCGGGGTTGATCGAGACCACGTCTGTGAGGCTGTCGTCCGCGAGTTCGTTGGCCGCGGCCGCGACCGACTTCTGCTGGTTGATGACGTTTGAGGTCGTTCGGAACGTTGTCCGGCTACACTCCGATTTCGTGATGTCCGGGGTCTGCGGAGCAGAGGTCACCATCGGAACGCCCTGCTGGGAGAGAAACTCGTTAAGCGCCTTCGCGACCGCGCTCGACCCGCCGGCAACGATCAGGTCGACACCCTCCTCGTTGACCAGCCGGCGCGCACGGTTAACGCCCGTCCCTGGGTCGGACTCCGAGCCCTCGACGAACAGTTCGAAGTTGACGCCGTTCGCCCCGCCCTCCGAGTTGAGCTTGTCGATGCCGACCTCGATACCCCGTCGGTTGGCCGTTCCGGCGGCGGCCACGGGCCCCGACAGGAACGTGATGTAGCCGATTTTGAGCGTTTCGCCCTCCGAGGACCCACTGGTGTTCCCGCCACCACCGCCGTTGCTGTCACCGCCGCCGCCGTCCCCGTTGCCACTGCAGCCCGCGAGCCCGGTCACCCCGACTACGGCACCTGCTCCGGCAGCCTTGATCAGTGACCGCCTGCTACGTTTGGCCATACCACGAGTCGGCGAGTCGAGCGAACAAGTATTTTCCTATCCTTGAGCGACTGCAGGCTGGCACGCGACGGGTCACCGCCGGAGCAGCGGGTCGGTGTCCGCCAATTCCGGTCTGTGGAGTCGTGCTCGCCCCGAAGACCTACCGGTGCCGCGTAGCGGAACGAGCGGGGTCTCAGTCAGTCGCTCACCCCTTCCTCGACATCCTGTGGTGCTTCCTCGTCCTCACCGAGGCCGGACAGGGAGATGTACCGCTCGATCACGTCGCGGTTGTTGACCAACTCCTCGGTGGTCCCTTCCCACTCGGTCCGGCCGTTGTTGAGGATGTAGTTGCGTTCGGCCAGCGACAGCGCGAACTCGACGTTTTGCTCGGTCAGGAGCACAGTAATCCCGGCGTCGATGACCTGCTGGAGGATGTCCTGGAGGTCATCGACGATGACCGGTGCGAGTCCTTCGCTTGGCTCGTCGAGCACCAGCATGTCGGGGTCGGAGACCAGCGCCCGAGCGACGGTCAACATCTGCTGTTCCCCGCCGGAGAGCTGGTAGCCTTTGTTGTCCTGGCGCTCCTCGAGTCTGGGGAACAGGCTGTAGATACGCTCAAGCGTCCACTCGGAGGTCTCCGTCCGGGACGCTGTCAGTTCGAGGTTGTCCTCGACGCTGAGTTCGGTGAAGATATCCCGCTCCTCCGGTACGTAGCCGACGCCGGCCCGGGCGACCCGAAACGGGTTCTGGCCGGTGATATCCTCGCCCTGAAAGGTAACTGTGCCCTCATGTGGGGGCTGGACACCGACGATACTCCGGAGTGTGGTGGTCTTGCCGGCCCCATTCCGGCCCAGGAGGGAGACGATCTCGCCCTCGGACACCCGCATCGACACGCCGTTGAGCACCTGACTCTGCCCGTAGGCGGTGTGAATGCTGTCGACGTCGAGAATGACACCGTCGTGACGGTCCTCTGACACTCCGTCCGTCTCCGTCCGGGGGCTGAAGCCCTCGTCGTCCTCGGTGCCGAGATACGCCGACTGGACCTCCTCGTTGTTGGTGATCTCCTGTGGCGTCTGGTCGGCGATGACCTGCCCCTGATTGAGGACGATGATCCGCTCGGCGATAGAGAACACCACGTTCATGTCGTGTTCGGTGAGAAAGAAGGTCGTCTCTGTCTGCCGGTCCAGTTCGTCGATCAGTTCGACCAGCCGCTCGGTTCCCTCCGGATTCATCCCTGCGGTCGGCTCGTCGAGCAGGACCAGGTCGGGGTCTGTCGCGAGGGTGATTCCGATCTCGACCCGGCGTTTGTCACCGTATGCGAGATTCTCACAGGGGGTGTCGGCGATATCGGTGAGCCCGGTCAACTCGAGCAAGCGGTCGACCTCTGTCTCGATGTCCTCGTTTGCTTCGAGGTCACTGAGCGGGTTGAACCGGCCCTCGGAGCGTGCGACGACCGGTATCCGGAGGTTTCGGCGGGCAGTAAGTCCCTCGAAAATATTTGTCAGCTGGAACGAACGCCCCATCCCACGCTTGGTTCGCTCTGCCGGTGACAGGTCGTTGACCACCTCACCTTTGAACCGGATCTGGCCGTCACTCGGGCTGAGTTTCCCCGTGAGGAGATTGTAGGTGGTGGTCTTGCCGGCGCCATTAGGGCCGATGAGTGCCGTGATCCCCTTGCCGCCGGCAAGCGAAAACGAGACGTTGTCAACGGCGACCAGCGAGCCGAACCGCTTTGTCATACCGTCGAGTTCGAACAGTGGGTCGCTCATCTCAGTCGTCCTCCTCGGTGGATGGGGGGCTGTCGGCACCGAACGCCCCGGCGGCTGTGGGTGTCTCATCGCCCGACGACGATGGCTCGGACCCCGTCGAGTCGTCCTCGCCCAGGTCGAGTTGGTTCCGGAGCATACTCCTCCCGGACTCGCCGCCGAGCAGTGTTCCGAGGATACCCTTGGGGAAAAACAGCACTATCGGGATCAGAAGCGCCCCGAGAATGACCTGCCAGCCGTCGCTGATGAAGCCGGTGAGGACCTCCTCCAGCATGATGAACACACCCGCACCGAGAAGCGGGCCGAAGAACGTCGTCGGTCCCCCGATCAGCGTCGCGATGACTGCCTCGGCACCTGTCGACCAGTGGAGGACACCAGGAGCAACGTTGAACGCCTGGACCGAGAGAAGCGCCCCGGCGATGCCGGCGAAGGCCCCGCTGATGACGAAGGCGAGCCACTGGTACAGTTTTACATTGATGCCGACGAACTCCGCGCGCTCGTTGTTCTCACGGATAGCGATCAGCGTCTCGCCAAACGGGGAGTTGACCAGTCGCCACATGAACAGCAGGCAGATGACGACCATAGCGAGCACGAAGTAGTAGTACTCGCCCGGATTCAGGGGGTTGAACGCCAGCGGGCCGAGACCGACCTCGGGGGGGACTAGTGTGGTCCCGTTGGCGCCGCCGGTTAATTCCTGCCAGGTGAACGCCGTCTCGTACATCAGCATGCTCAGCGCAAGCGTCAGCATCGCGAAGAAGATGCCGCCGCGCTGGACACAGAGTGCCCCGATCAGCGCCGAGGTGACGACGGCAACGACGACGGCTGCGAGTAGGGCCACCAGAAACGAGTCAACCTGCGGGATAGCACCGATCTCCGACCCAGCCAGCGCGATTGCGACCGCGTACGCCGCGATGCCCGAAAAGGCCTGGTGGCCGAACGAGAGGAGGCCGGTGTAGCCAAAGAGCAGGTTGAAGCTCATCGCGAACAGCCCGATAGCGAGGATGGTAATGCCAACGCTCGTCCAGAACGGCCCGGCAAACTCCGGGACCAACGCCGCAGCGAGGCCGACGACGGCGACAACCGCAACCTTCCAGGAAATGCCGCCGACGCTGTAGGTACTCGTACTCATGCGCTTGCCTCCGCGTCACCGAACAGCCCCGCGGGCCGCAGCAGGATCACCGCCGCCAGCAGCGCAAAGGGGATCAGAGGTTCGAATCGCGGCACGAAGACGAACGCCAGCGAGCCCACCAACCCGATGAGGATCGAGCCTACGAGTGCGCCGGCGAACGAACCCAGCCCGCCGATGACAGTCACGATGAACGTCTCGACAATAACACTCTCGCCCATCGAGGGCTGGAGCGCCTGTCTGGGGGCCGCCAGCGCCCCGCCCAGCGCCGCCAGCGCCGCCCCGAACAGGAACACGACTGTGAATACCACGGGAACGTTGATCCCAAGTGCCTCGGCGGTCGACCGGTTCTCCGCGGAGGCACGGACCACCTTCCCGATGCGGGTCCGCTCGAACAGCAGGTACATTCCGATTGCGACGGCGACACCCGCGCCGATGACAAACAGGTTGTACGCCGGGTACTGACTCCCCAGGATCGGCACCTGAAACGCCAGGAGGTCCGGGGTCGCGACACTCCGGTTGCTCGTCCCCCACAGCACCCGGGCGCCGTTGTCGATCAGCAGAACCAGCGCGAAGGTCAACAGCAGCTGGAAGACGTGGTCCTGGTCGTAGATCGGTCTGATGAGAAACCGCTCGAGCAGCGCGCCGAAGACGGCGACGACTATCGCCGCGATGAACGCCGCTACCCAGAAGTCCCCGGGCAGGCCACCCAGGAACCCGTTCTCCCCGACCATGAAGAATGTCACGTACGCACCCAGCATATACAGCGAACCGTGTGCGAAGTTCAGTACGTCTAGTACGCCGAACACCAGCGTCAGCCCTATTGCCGCCATGAACAGCAGCATTCCCGACGCGAGGCCGGACAGCAGGGCCAGCAGGATACTTGATGCGTCAGCCATGATTGTGCAAAGTGTGTGTGGTAAGTTACTCTGTGACGTAGTAATACTGTTGGTCAGGCTTCGCTAGAGCGTACACTCCACGCCGTCGGCGATGAAGTCGCCGCTGACCGGCAGTAGTTCCTCGTATCCGTAGAAGTCGTAGTCGGAGATCGGTCCGTGCGGTCCGGTGAGGTACTGGTCGGCGACAGCCTGGTGGTCGCCTTCACGGATCGTTGCCGACGGGGCCGGGGCGTTGTCGACTCTCAGCCCCTCCATCGCGTCGATGATGTCCTCGACGTTCAGTGACCCTGCCTGTTCGATTGCCTTCTGGGTCGCCCGCATCGCCTTCGCGTTCTCGTACGAGAATGAGGTCGGTTCCCCGGCCGAGGGCATGTCGTACCGCGAGCGGTACTCCTCGTTGAACGTTTGGAGTCGCTCGTTGCCCTCCGGCCAGCGGATGTACGTGCTGACGACGCTCCACAGGTTATCTGGCGTGCCCTCCGGGCCGAGTGCGATGTTGATCTCCGCCGGGACGACCCCCGCGAGGAAGGCGTCAATCTGCTCGAAGAAGTCGAACTGCTGGGCCTGCTGGATGAACGAGATCATGTCACCCGAGTACAGCGAACTGTGGACGATGTCGGGGTCCTGGTCGAGGATCGCCTGGATCTCCTGGTTGTAGTCCCCCTTCAGGAACGCCGGGAACTCGCTACCGGTGATGGTGGCGGCCGAGTTGAGTTCCGGGTAGACGTTCCGGAACACGTCCCAGGACTGCTGGCCGTACACGTAGTCCGGGTTCACGCCATGGATGTCAACGGCTTCGCCGTCGCCGACGAGATTGTCCGCTACCATCTTTGCCGTCGCCCGCTGCTGGTGGATCAGGTTCGTCGTCGTCCGGAACGTGTACCGCGAGCACTGCTTTTTGGTGATGTCCGGCGTCTGGGTCGCGGTCCCGATGAGTGGGACCTGCTGCTGTGAGGTGAACTCCACTACCGCCTTCGCCACAGCACTCGAGACGATGCCGTGGATCATGTCCACGTCCTCCTGCTGGATCAGCGCCCGTGCTCGTTGCACACCCGTCTCCGGCGACGCCTCCGTGTCCTCGACGACGAGTTCGATCTCCAGGTCGGTGTTTTCGTTGATGAAGTCAGCCGTTACCCGCGAGCCCTGCTGTGCTTCCTGGCCCGAGATGGCTGTCGGTCCCGACAGTGGCTCCAGAATACCCACTTTGAGCGAGCCGGAGACCTCTCCACCTGTGGTTCCACCGCCGCCACCGCCACCACCGCCGTTACCGCCGCCGCTCCCACCGTCACCGCCGTTACCGCCGCCTCCACCGCCGCCGTCGCTGCATCCTGACAGGCCCACCAACGAGCCTGCTACGATCCCTGCACCCGCCTTTTGTAACACATCACGTCGGTTCGGCTGTGCCATACGCTACCGCGCGAAGCCAACCGTAATAAACTTTCACACAAATACAGCCTCACTGTCAGCTACGGCTGCGGGGTGGAGGGGTGCGCTCCCCGGAATTGGTGTCGGCGAAACCACCGGGCAGAGGTAGACAGTAGTCGATGGCTCGCCCGTGCACACCGAACGCCACTGTTGCGGGTAAAAGGGCCGTAGTTTAATGTAGTCGGGCAGACATGAGTACACACATGAACCACATTCTCCTGGCGATCGACGCCGACGACGAGCGCGCTGTCGACCAGGCGGAGGCTGTCCAAGACCTGTTCGACGCCGAGAGTACAACCGCACACCTGCTGCACGTCTTCACCGACAACCCACAGGGGGCGTCCGTCCGACAGCTCGGTTCGGTGCGGCGCGCTGCCACGGCCCTCGAAGACGCCGGAACCGACCTCCAGTACCACGAACGGAGTGGAGACCCCCCGGCGTCGATCATGGAGACCGCCGCCGAAATCGACGCCGACGCCATCTGTATCGCTGGCCGGAACCGGTCGCCGACGGGGAAGGCACTTTTTGGGAGCGTTAGCCAGCAGGTTATCCTCGGCACGGACCGCCCGGTCATCGTCTGCGGGCCCGCCAGAGAGACAGAGTAGAGCGTCACCTCGGCGCGGCCGGCGACACAACCGGCGGCGAGCAGGCAGCAGCGACCGGCCACCTACCCACGGGGCAGTCTCAGAAGTACTCCCGGAGGTAGACGGTCTCGCGCGGAAACAGCGCGGCGAGGGCCCCGACAGCGTCTGTATCCGCCTCGAGGTCGCCGGCCCGACGCAGCGCCGTCGCTGACCGGAACCCGACGTAGAGCTGGCTGAGGGCCCCGATGTCGAGGCTCACGTCGGTATCGGCGTGCTCCCCGTCGACCCGGTGACACTCCCCGACCCCGTCGTTGACCTGGAGTTCGAAGCACCCGTCATTCCAGGGCGCGTGTCGGTCGGTCACCTCCAGCCGGAGCCTGGCTGTCGCGTCGTCGGGATACGAGACCGCTTCGAGCGCGTGTTCGACAGCGACGACCCGGGTCTGTGGGCCCGGCGAGACGGTGCAGTCGAGTGCCTCGGGGTCCTCGACAAGCGAGAACAGCGAGCGTTCGTCCTCGCGGTAGAGCACCACCGTCTCCACCTGGGAGTCGTGGTCGGCGAGCAGCCCCAGGACCCGGCGGTAGGCCTCGTAGTCGCGGAAGGCGAGGTCGGAGACGCGAAGCTGCGTGCCCCCGTCCTCGACGGTGTAGGCGACGTAGCCGTCGACCCGACCATCACGTTCGACCGCGTAGACGTACCGCCGGCCGCCGCCGAGCGAGCGGAAGACCCGCCGGCGCCACCACTCCTCGTCGCGCCGCAGTGTCAGGTTCCGGTCGGCGCCGTGAGCCTCGTGGACGTCCTGTAGTCGCCTCCAGTCGTCGGGCTCGACCCGGCGGGCGGCGCCACCGGCACGACGGGCGGGCGCGAGCGCCGCCGGGGGGCAGGCGTAGCGGACTGCGGTGTTCGACAGCGCCCAGCCGAACTGCCGGTAGTAGGCGTGGTCGAACGGCCAGAGCGCGGCGAGTGGATACTCACCACGCCACTGTCGAAGGGCGTCCTCGACGAGTGTCTGGCCCAGCCCCTCACGGCGGTGTTCCGGCGGGGTGGCGACGGCCGCGAGGCCGGCCATCGGTAGCCAGTCCTCACGGACCCGCGCGCTGAAGTCGTGGTGGATGCAGACGGCTCG
>JBLGCN010000015.1:0-14228 GCA_047617405.1 Natronomonas sp. | reverse complement strand
CGTCACCGGGCGGACCGTGGGTTTTTGCCGGTCCCACCCGAGTTCCGGGTCGATGAACGCAAGCGAGACGTTCGACATCGGCGGCGAGACGACGGTTCACCGGATGGGGTACGGTGCGATGCGGGTCACCGGGGAGGGGGTCATCGGCCCACCCGAGGACGAGGCGGCTGCGAAGGACCTGCTACGCCACGCGGTCGAACTCGGCGTCGACTTCATCGACACCGCGGACTCCTACGGCCCCGGCGTCAGCGAGCGGCTCATCGGCGAGGCGCTCGACCCTGAGGACGCCGTCGTGGCGACAAAGGCCGGCCTGCTGCGGGATACCGACACCGAGTGGAAGCCACACGGTCACCCCGACTACATCAGAAACCAGGTGCTGGTGAGCCGGGACCGGCTGGGCGTCGACACTATCGACCTCTACCAGTTCCACCGGCCGGACCCGGACACCGACTTCGAGGCCAGCGTCCAGGCCTTCGCCGAGTTGAAAGACCAGGGGCTCGTCGAGCACGTCGGCCTCTCGAACGTGAGTGTGGAGCAACTGGAGACCGCCCGTGACCACGTCGAGATTGCGACGGTCCAGAACCACTACAACATCGGCGAGCGTAGCTCGGAGGACGTCCTCGAAGCCTGCGGGGAGTACGGGATCGGCTTCATGCCGTGGTTTCCGATCGCCGCCGGCGAGATGGACGCCCTCGGCGCGGCGGTCGGCGACGTGGCCGACGCACACGGCGCGACCCGCGCACAGGTCGCACTCGCGTGGCTGCTCGAGCACTCCGACGTGATGCTCCCGATCCCCGGGACCGCAAGCGTCGCGCATCTCGAGGAAAACGTCGCGGCAAGCGAGGTGGAGTTGACAGCGGCGGAGTACGCGCGGCTGACCGAGGCGGGGGCGGCGTAGTTACACCTCGACGGCCAGCCCGGCCCCCTCGAGCGCGGCGGCGGCGGCGGCGTCGTCGTGGACGACCGCGGCGACAGCCTCGGTAATCTTCTTGGGTTCGTCGTGCTGGAAGATCGACCGGCCCATCGAGACGCCGGCGGCGCCGGCATCCATCGCCCCACGGACCATCGACAGCGTCTCCTCGTCGGTCCCCCTCGACCCACCGGCGATCAGGACGGGCAGCCGGGTGGACTCCACCACGTGCTCGAAGGTCTCGGGTGTGCCGCTGTAGCCGGTCTTGAGCACATCTGCGCCGAGTTCCTCACCCAGGCGGACGGCGTGGCCCAGGTCCTTTGCGTACTCCGCCGGGTCGTCGGTGCGGACGTCGTGGCCCCGGGCGTATGTCATCGCGAGCACCGGCACACCGTAGCCGCCGGCCTCGCTCGTCAGCTCCGCGAGCCCCTCTATCTGCTCGGGTTCGTACTCGCTGCCGACGTTGACGTGAAAGGAGACGGCATCGGCACCTGCCCGGATCGCGTCTTTGACCGTTCCGGAGGGGCGTTTGTCCCGCTCGTCCGGGCCGATGCTGGTGGAGGCGTTGAGGTGGGCGATATAGCCCGCGTCGTTCCTGTTGGGGTGGACCCGAGGGGCAACCCCACACTGTGTGAGGACGGCGTCGGCCCCGCCGCGCGTGACCGCGTCGATCGTGGATTCGATGTTCTTGAGACCCTTGACGGCCCCGAGTGTGATCCCGTGGTCCATCGGGACGACGAGGTGTCGCCCGCCTGTCCCGATGCGGTCGAGCCGTGCGGATTTCCCTGCGGTCATACTGTGCGAGACTGTGTCAAGTACGAATATAAGGGTTGCGAGAGGGGCGACAGCTACCACGGACCGGAAGGATATATACGGGCGGACACGGCGGGTGACGGGTCATCGGCACACCGCCCGGAGCCCGGACCGCCGGCCGCTGTTACCGTGTGGCGATGGTCCCGTCCTCGGCGACCCGGACCTCGTGGCGGCCGTAGTCGAATCGGACCTCCGAGACACCACGGTCGGTCCCGGGGCTGGTCACGTCGCGCACTGCTTCGACGTCGACGTAGTCGTAGAGGACGGCCTCGTCGTGGGTTGGCTCAAGGGCCGCGAGCGCCTCGTGGAGCGATATCTCGAGGGCTATCGCGTCGGTCCAGTCGTGTCTCGCGAGGACGCGCCAATCGTCCGCCCGGCGCTCGCCCGAGTCAGGGTCCACTGACATGGCTCTCCCTTTCCTCGCAACGACTGAAAAGTGACGCGCCCCCGGTATCAGGGCTGATACTCACTCGGGTCGCGGTGTCCGCGCCCCCCGCAGTGCCCCCTGCTTGAGCTCCCGGGCTTTGTTCTCCAGGCGCGTGGCGACGTCTGTGGCTGGGTCACCGGCCTCGTGGCCCTGTGCGACGATATCCACGAGTGCGGAGCCGACGATGATCCCGTCGGCGCCGGCGGTGACGATTCGCTCGGCGTGGTCGCCGGTCTTGATGCCGAAGCCGACCGCCTTCGGCACGTCCCAGCCGGCGAGGCGGGCCAGCGAGCGCTCGGTGTAGTCGCTGACCTCGTCACGGGCGCCTGTCGTCCCCAGCCGGGACTGAACGTAGACGTACCCGGAGACCTGCTCGTGCATGCGCTCTAAGCGTTCGCCCTCTGTGGTCGGCGCGACGATGAAGACCAGGTCGAGCCCGAACTCGTCACACGCCGCCCGGAGCGGGCCCGCCTCCTCGGCGGGGAGGTCGACCACGACGAACCCCTCGATACCCGCCTCGGCGGCCCGCTCGACGAACGGGCGAGGGCCCTTGCTCGCCCCGTACTGATAGACGAGGTTGTAGTAGGTCATGCAGACAAGCGGCACGTCCACTGCGAGGTCCTCGACAAACCCAAAGTATCGGTCGGGGTTCATCCCGCCCTCCAGTGCCCGGACGACCGCCTCCTGGATCGTCGAACCCTCGGCGATGGGTTCGGAAAAGGGCAGTCCGAGTTCGATAACGTCGGCACCGCCGCGCTCCAGGGCCTCGACGTACTCCAGGGACGCCTCGTAGCCGGGGTCGCCCGCCGCGAGATACGGGACGAACGCCGGCTCGTCGGCAAAGACCGCCTCGAGGCTCACAGCCGACCACCGCCGACCTCGCGGAAGATACTCATGTCGGGTGCGATATCTAAGTCACGTTCCATCGTCTCGTCGATGACCGTCTCGAGGTCCTTGTCACCGCGCCCCGAGACGTTGACCACGACCGTCTCACCGAGGTCACCGTGGCGCTCCTCCGACTGTGCGCCGCTTGGCCCGTCCGTGCCGGGGCCCAACACGGACTCGAGATAGCCAAAGGCGTGTGCCGTCTCCAGCGCGGGGATAATCCCCTCGTCCTGTGAGAGCCGGTGGAAGGCCGCCAGCGCCTCGTCGTCGTCGACGTTGACCGGCCGGACCCGCTCGTTGTCGACCAGATGTGCGAGTTCGGGGCCGACACCGGCGTAGTCGAGCCCCGCCGAGACCGAGTGTGACTCCATGACCTGGCCGTCCGAGTCCTGGAGCACCTTCGTCCGTGCGCCGTGAAGCACCGCCTCCTCACCAGTCGACAGCGACGCTGAGTTGGGTGCAACGCCCTCCGCCTCGTCGACGGCCAGCGAGGAGCCCCCGGCCTCGACAGCGTACAGCGAGACCGCCTCGTCGTCGACGAAGTGGTAGAAGGTGCCCATCGTGTTCGACCCGCCGCCGGCGCAGGCGAGGACGGCGTCGGGCAGGTTACCGGTCCGCTCTCGGGTCTGCTCGCGGGCCTCCTCGGAGATGACCGCCTGGAAGGTCCGAACCATCTCCGGGAAGGGATGTGGGCCGACGACACTCCCGATGACGTAGTGGGTGTCCTCGACGGTCGTCGCCCAGTCCCGCATCGTCTCGCTGATGGCCTCCTTCAGCGTGCCGCGGCCCGTGGTGACCGGGGTCACCTCGGCGCCGTTGGTGCGCATCCGGAAGACGTTTGGCCGCTGGCGGGCGATATCGGTCTCGCCCATGTACACCTCACAGGGCATATCCAGGTGGGCGGCGGCCATCGCCGTCGCGGTGCCGTGTTGCCCGGCGCCCGTCTCGGCGATGATCCGCTCTTTGCCCATATACTTCGCCAGTAACACCTGCCCGAGCGCGTTGTTCAGCTTGTGTGCCCCGCCGTGTAACAGGTCCTCCCGCTTCAGATAGACCTCCCGGTCGTACCGCGCCGAGAGCTGGTCGGCGCGCTGGAACGGGGTGGGTCGACCGCCAAAGTCCCGCAACCGCTCGCGGAACTCGTTCATAAAGCCAGCCTCGTTGTTCAACACGTACCGTTCGTAGGCGTCGGTCAACTCCTCGATGGCCGGCATCAACACCTCGGGCACGTACTGGCCGCCGTAGTCGCCGAACTTGCCGTGACTGCTCATCGTGTCTCCGTTTGTGTCATGGTCCTGTCTCACTGTTGCGCTGCCGTCGCGAGCGTGTGCACGTTCGTCCGCGGGTCGCCGTCCATCAGCGCCGAGCCGACGAGCAACGCGTCGGCCCCGGCCTCGCGCATCCGCCGGACATCCTCAGCGGTTTGTATGCCGCTTTCCGCAATCAAGCTGGCGCTCCCATTGGCGGCCGGCGCCACCCGTTCGAAGGTTCCCAGGTCGACCTCCAGGCGGCCCAGGTCGCGGTTGTTCACGCCGACGAACTCCGCACCCGCCGCCAGGGCGCGCTCGGCCTCCGCCTCGGTGTGAACCTCGACGAGCGGCTGAAACCCGCGCTCACGGGCGGCCGCCACCATCCCCTCCAGGTCGTCGAGAAACCGGACGATCAGGAGCACGAGGTCTGCCGCGACGGTGTCGAGTTGCTCCTCGCGGAGAATAAAGTCCTTGCGCAACACGGGGACATCAACCGCCGCACGGACGCGTCGGAGGTCCTCGGGGGTCCCTCCAAAGTGGTCCGGCTCGGTCAGAACCGACAGCGCCGCGGCTCCCCCGTTCACCATCGCTTTTGCCGTTGCCACCGGGTCGACGGCGTGTTCCCCGTCGGTCGTTGGCGAGGTTGGCTTTAGCTCCGCGACCAGCGGCACGAGCCCCGCACGCTCGGCACGCGCGAGCGCCGCGGACAGCGGCCGGGCGTCGACCGAGACCCCGTCGCCGCCGCCACGCTCGCGCGCTGTCGACAGGATCGACCGCACCGCCGGTGCCAGTCCCTCGTCGGAGTCCATTATTGAACACTAATGGACAGAGATGTTCATAAGGCTTGCGCACGCCCGCGACACCCGCCGCCGGCCCGCGCTTCCGGGCGCACACAGCGGCACCGAAAGCCCGACGCCGTTCGTTTCCTGATGTGGAGGGAAACTGCCAGATACACAGATTTATATGGGGAGACGACTAACAGAATGATAGAATATATGCAGATAGCACGACAACTGTTTGGCCGGGCCAGAGGTGCCCGCGACCCGGAGCACGAACGCGGGCCCCACCGACCGGTCGTCGACCGAGGGTCACCGGACTGTCGGGCCTGTGACTGTGTACCCACCCGGCGCCGGAAAGCATGAAAGTCGCGGCCGTCAAAGGGGGAAGTATGGACGATGTCGCCGGTATCTTCGCCCGCGAGTTCTCCGCGGTCGACGGGCACATTCAGGTCGGGGTCGCGCAGGGGCGGGTCATCTCCGTCGACTTCCCCGCCCGCCCGCAGGACGACGCCCGCACCGACCACGACCTTCTCGACCGGATCGGTGGCTACCTGAACGGCGACTCCGACGCCTTCGGCGACGTGACCGTCGCGCTGACGCTCCCGACCGACAAGCGCCGCGTGCTCGAAGCCCTCCGTGAGGTCCCCTACGGCGAGACCGTGACCGTCGGGCAACTCGCCCGGATGACCGCCGGCCTCGACGACGACGAGGAGGCTGACCTCCGGACTGTCCGCGACGCCCTCCGTGAGAACCCCGCCCCGGTCGTTATTGGCGACCACCGCGTCGGTAACGCCGCAGGCGCAACCCCCACCGAGGTCGCCACGGTCTGTCGGCGCCTCGAGGGGCTGTAGCGGCGGCCGGCACTCCTGGCACGGCTCAGACCGGCCATAGCCGTGGCCTGTCGAGCAGTCCGTGGACGAGAAACTCCAGCGCATTCACCAGGTAGTGAGCCACGACGACGACTAACAGACTGCCGGTGAGCGCGTACGCCCCCGCGAGGACGAGCCCTAACCCGCCGGTCACGACGACCCCGGCTCGGCCCTGCGCGCCGTGTCCGAGTGCGAACACACCCGCGGAGACAGGGACGAGCAGCCACGGGGATACGCCAAAGCCGGCGGCCGGGACGCCGACCACTGCTGCACGGAAGAGGAACTCCTCGACCAGCGCCACGACGGGAAGAACGACCCCGAACAGTACCACCCACCCGGGCGTGGACTCCGGTGAGAGCATCTCACGAAGCGTCTCGTCCGAGGCGACCCCGGCGGTCTCGGCGAGCGCCCCGGCCAGTTCGTTGCCGACCCAGAGCACGACACCCAGCCCGAGCCCACCGGCCAGGAGCGCGAGGGTCTCCCCGCCCACCCCGAACGCCGAGAGCGGGATCATAAAATAAAATCCTCCGACGGCGAGGATCCCGCCGAACAGTCCCTGCGTGACCGCGACGTTCGCGAGCAACGCACCTGTCGACAGTGACGGGGTCCCCTCGGCAACTCCCGGCGGGTCGTTCCACGGATTGGACGTGTCGTCGCCCTGCTGGGAGACAGGCGAGCGGTAGTCGTCCCCGCCGGTCTCGGTCTCTGCCGCCCCCTGGAGTTCTTCTTCCGGTCGGAGGCCGGAGTGAGATGTCACGTCCGCGTCCTGGCTGTTACCGGGAGCATCAGTGGCATCCGGGTCCGGGTCTGTGCCGTCCTCGGGCGGCCCCGATTCCGACGGGTCGCGGACGGCGCCCTGTGAGAGGCGTGCGAGACCGAGAAAGAGGGTAAGAACAACACCGGTGAGCCCGAGAAAGGCCGCCCACCGGGTCACGGCAGGTCGTCAGTTAGGGCTCGGGTTGCTGGAGCCCCGGCCGACGTCGTGTTCTAAGGCCTGTCCGGTGATGGACTTCAGCCGCGAAACCAGCGAGTCCTTCTCTGGTTCGCCCGCAAGGGCGACCTCCAGCACCTCGCTGATGTGGGAGACGGGGATGATCTCCACCATCTCCTTGTACTCGTCCTCGATCATCACGTCCTGTTCGTTTGCCTTCGGAATAATCACCTTGTCGAGACCGGACTTCGCGGCAGCCTCGATCTTGTGGGTGACCCCGCCGACCGGCAGGACATCCCCGCGGACCGACAGCGAACCGGTCATGGCGATGTTCTGCTCGACAGGCACGTCCTCCAGCGCGGAGATGACCGCGGTGGCGACGGTGATAGAGGCGGAGTCGCCGTCAACCCCGCCCTCACCGGCCTGGACGAACTGGATGTGGACGTCCTTCTCGGAGATGTCCTCGTCGGAGAACTTCTTGATGATGGCCGAGACGTTCTGGACGGCCTCCTCGGCCATCTCCTGGAGCTGTCCGGTGGCGATGACCTCGCCGGCGCCCTGTGAGGGGGTGACCTCGGCCATGACGGGGAGGACGATACCGGAGTCCTCGCCCATGACGGCCAGGCCGTTGACACGGCCGATCACGTCACCGTCCGAGACGGTGAGCTCGTAGTCTTTGCGGCGCTCGATGTAGTTGTCCGCGAGCTGTTGCTCGATCGAGCGCGACCGTCGCTTTGCCTGGAGGACATCCTCGCGTTCGGTGTGCTCCTTGTCCTCGGCACGGGCGATATCGCCGGCGACCCGGACGAGCCCACCGAGGTCACGCAGCTTCAGCGTGAGGTGCTCCTTCCGGCCCGAGCGACGCTGAGCCTCGAGGATGAGCTCCTCGATTGCGTCCCGTGTAAAGTGTGGCAGGCGGCCGTCCTTCTCGACCTCCTGGGCCACGAAGCGGGCGTACTTTCGGCGCATCTCGGGGGTGTCGTCGATGGTGTCGTCCATGTACACCTCGTAGCCGTAGCCCTTGATCCGGGAGCGCAGCGCCGGATGCATGTTCTCCATGGCGTCGAGATTCCCTGCGGCGACCATCACGAAGTCACAGGGAACAGGCTCCGTCTGGACCATCGCGCCCGAGGAGCGCTCGGACTGACCCGTGATGGAGAACTCGCCCTCCTGGATTGCCGTCATCAGCTTCTGCTGACTCCGGATATCCAGGGTGTTCATCTCATCGATATACAGGACACCCTTGTTCGCCTTGTGGATGGCCCCGGGCTCGACCCGGTCGTGGCTGGGCGTCTCCATGCCGCCGGACTGGAAGGGGTCGTGACGGACGTCACCCAGCAGCGCACCGGCGTGGGCGCCGGTAGCGTCCTCGAAGGGGGCCTGCTGCTGGTCGGCGTTGTTGACCAGCAGGTTCGGGATCATCGAGTCGTTGCCCCGCGACCCGTAGCGGAAGGCGAGGTAGATCACACCCGCGGCGAGCACGCCCAGCAGGATCTGCCGGGCGATGATCAGCGAGTAGCCGATCACGATGGCGATGATGATCCACATCAGGAAGGTCCGCATCTGGTTGCGCTTGCGGGCCTCCTCCTTGTGGGCATCGACTATCTGTTCACCCTTGCCGGCCGGGACGGTCCGGACCTTCGGCTCGTTGCCGTCGTCGGGGTTGTGGTACACCAGGACATCCTGAAGTTCCTCGTTGGGAAGCAGCTGGCTCATCGCCTTTGCGAGCATCGACTTGCCCGTCCCGGGCGAGCCGATCATCATCACGTGGCGGCGCTGTTTGGCCGCCTTGAGGACGATGTCGCGGGCGTGGTCCTGCCCGATCACCTGGTCGACCAGCCGGTCGGGGACCTCTATCCCGTCGGAACTGTTGACCTGGAGCCCACCAAGCGGGTCCTCGTCGGCGATTGTGTCGTCGACTTCCATCTCCTCGTCGACGTCAACGCCAACCTCACTGCCCAGGTCGTCCAGTCCTGGGGAGTCCTCGGGCGCTGGCTCCTCGACCGCCTCGTCGGCGTCGACCTCCCGGGCGATGCCGGGGGCTTCCTCGGTATCTCTATCGTTACTCATGAAGCGTTTCTAGCAACAGTAGGGAAGGGCTGTCTACTGATATACTTTCTCCCCTTTTCGGGGGTTACCGGCCGGCTAACCGCCGGACAACGGCCGGGTGGACGCGAGCGGGCCCCTCGCCACCCGACCCGGTTGGTTTATTAAATGGGGACTCCACGGCACCACCATGGCGACCACCCGGGGGTTTCTCGTCGGCCGGTTCCAGCCGTTTCACCACGGCCACAGGCAACTGGTCGAGGATGTGGCGACGGAGGTGGACGAGTTGGTGGTAGGAATCGGGAGTGCCGACGCCTCACACACCGTCCGGAACCCGTTCACCGCCGGCGAGCGCACGATGATGATAACCGGCGTGCTGGCCGATGTCGATGTCCAGCAGTACGTCGTTCCACTGGAGGACATCCAGCGCAACGCCGTCTGGGTCAGCCACGTCGAGAGCATGTGCCCGCCGTTCGATGTCGTCTACTCGAACAACCCGCTCGTGATCCGGCTGTTCCAGGAGACGGACTACGAGGTCCGGGACCCACAGCTGATCGAGCGCGGCCGCCTCCGCGGGACGAACATCAGAGAGCGGATCGTCGCCGGCGAGGCCTGGCGAGACCGGGTCCCCGCCGCTGTCACCGAGACCATCGACGAGGTCGAGGGGGTCGAGCGCCTCCGGCAGGTGGCGGAGAGCGACATGGGAGAGGGCGCGACCAGGGAGGGCACGGCGTCACACGACAACAGCACCGACGGCAGCTAACCGGCCAGGAGGTGGGCAGCAACGCACAAGTCGGTCACCCGCGTACCCGCGGCCGTGATCACGCTCAGCTCCGATTTCGGGTCGCCGTACCCCGCGGCGATGAAGGGTGTCATCGCCGGGCGGACCGACGCACGGCTTCTCGACATCGCCCATGACCTTCCGCGACAGGACATCCGGGTCAGTGCCTTCTGGCTCCGGGAGGTCCTGCCGTACGTTCCGCCGGCGGTCCACCTGGCCGTCGTCGACCCCGGCGTCGGCACCGACCGCGGCGCGGTAGTGGTCCGGGCGGGCGAACACGCCATCGTCGCCCCGGACAACGGCCTCGCACTCCCGGCCGCCCGCCGACTCCTCGGCAGGGTCGGGGACGGCGAGGAGGCCGACCCCGAGGTCTTTGCCCTCGACTACGAGGGCGGTGCCGGCGACTGGCTCGCCGACCCCGCCAGTTCGACCTTCCACGGTCGTGACGTGTTCGCGCCCGCAGCCGCCCGCGTCCACAAGGCCGGTGTGGATGCGGCCGGCACTATCGCCGGCATCACGCCCGCCGAGGAGGCCGTCGACCTGTGCCTGCCCGAACCCGAGGTCACCGGCGACGGGGCCGTCGGCGAGGCGCTGGCCGTCGACGACTTCGGCAACGTTATTACCAACATCCTGGGCGAGACACTCGAAGGGCAGTTTCGGGCGCATGTCGAGGCAAACGGCGTCCGGGTGAGCGTCCGACACACCTACGCCGCCGTCGAGGAGGGGCACCGCCTCATTACCGTCGGCAGCCACGGCAACGTCGAACTGGCGGTCAACCAGGGCCGGGGCGACGAGGCCTTTGGCGTCGACGCCGGCGACCGGGTCTCCCTGCGGTGGTCCTGACCGCCCCGCTCGGTCCATCATCTGTTGGCGGACACCGCCTCCGTCGCGCCGATAACCTCAGGGGGTGAACTCGACGAGGCAATCACCACAGACGGACCCGTAAGGGTGTAGACGGGTACTTGTGGCTGAAACAGGTCGAACGCCGCCGGCACGTCGGGAGCAACGGCGGGGTTCGTCGGCCGGCAGTATCAGCGCCGATTACACTCCCACGCCGGACCGTTCGGCCGACTACTCGGCGCTGATGACGTCGTCGATCCGGACGATCATCGTCCCCGCCTCGGTGGCGGATTCGATGGCCTCGTTCTTCACGGCTGCGGGGTCGAGCACGCCGTGCTCGACGGGCTCCTCGATAGAGCCGTTCTCGCCCTCGGCGATGATGCCCGCGCGCTCGCCACTCTCGTTTGCGGCCCGCAGGTCGACCAGCGCGTCGATAGGGTCGAGCCCGGTGTTCTCCGCGATGGTGCGGGGCAACACGTCGACCGCATCGGCAAAGGCCTCGACGGCCAGCTGTTGGCGGCCCTCGATACCTGCGGCCTCCTCGCGGATGTGGTCGGCGATGACAATCTCCGTCGAGCCTGCGCCGGGGACGACGCCGCCGGCGTCGAGCGCCGCGGTGACGACATCGAGCGCGTCGTTCAGCGCCCGCTCCAGTTCGTCGACGACGTGCTCGGTGCCCCCGCGAGCGAGGATGGTGACCGACTCCGCGGCCGCGCCACCCTCGACAAAGGCCATCTCCTCGTCGTCGCCGAACTTCTCGACGCGGACGGTCTCGGCGTGACCCAGGTCCGCCGCCTCGAGCGTGTCGACGGAGCCCGAGCGGGAACTGCCTGTGGCCGAGCCGACGGCCTGGCTCTCGTCCTTGTCGAGGTCGTTGAACGCAAGCACCCCGCGCTCGGCGAGGTCGGTCTTGACCCGGCTATCGATCTCGCCCTCGGTGAAGACGACGTCCGCACCGCTGTCAGCGACCGCCTCGGCGAACTCCCGCAGTTCCTCCGTCTCGGACTCGATGGCGGCGTTGAGCTGGTCGACGCTGGAGACGTCGTACTCGGCGTCGATGTTGGTCTCCCGGACCTCGAAGTCCTCGGTGACGATGGCGATATCCGCGTCCTCAACCCGGCGGGGCATGTTCTCGTGGGCGGGGTCCTGGTCGACGATGACACCCTCGACCAGTTCGGTCGCACTCGAGGAGCCGCCGGTCTGGGTCTGGATGGCGATGTTGTCACGGTCGACACCCGCCTCGGAGCGGACCTGCTCGACCGCCTGGACGACCGTCTCGGCCAGGTCGCCGGCGTTCACGTCGCCGGTCCCTTTGCCGGTCATGCTCGACTCGGCAACCTGCTCGAGGCGTTCCTCGTCGAGGTCCTCGTCCAGCACGGACTCGTCGATAGCCTCGTGGGCCAGCGCGGCGGCCTCGTGGTAGCCCTCGACGATCGTGGTCGGGTGGACATCGTCATCGAGCAGCCCCTCGGCCTTGCTGAGGAGTTCGCCGGCCAGGACGGCGGCGGTGGTGGTACCGTCACCGACCTCCTCCTCCTGGGCCTCGGCAACCTCGGTCAGCATCTGTGCCGCAGGGTGCTCGATATCCATCTCGTCGAGGATGGTCGCGCCGTCGTTGGTGATGACGACGTCGCCGCTGTCCGAGACGAGCATCTTGTCCATCCCGCGGGGGCCGAGTGTGGTGCGTACGGTCTCGCTGACCGCCTTGCCGGCCGTGATGTTAGCCGACTGTGCGTCCTCCCCGCTGGTTCGCTCGCTATCCTCGCTGAGAATGAAGAGGGGCTGTCCCCCCATGCGTCGCTGTCCAGAAGCCATTGTATTCAGTTGTTCATCGTTAGCGGTTCTATATAAATCTACCGGACTCGGGGGCGACGGGGGCGCTCGCCGGCGGCGGGATTTAAGCCTCGTGACAGTGAATATCACGTCGATGCTCGAACTGGAGCACGGCTTCCGTGTCGTCGACGTGCATATCGAGCTCGAACCCGACAGACAGCGGCGGGCGGGCAGCGTCGGGGACCCGGAGAGCGTCGAGCGGGAGCTCCGCCAGGCGGGGGTCGTCCGTGGGGTCGTCTTCCCCGCCGACCGGGGTGGCGGGTATCTCAAGGCAAACAACGCCGTCGCACGGGTAAGCGTCGGCCGCCCGTTCGTCCCGTTCGCACGGGTCAACGGGCCCCGTGACCCCGGCAGCGGCGCGGGCTCGCGGCTCCGGAACATCGCAAACTCCCGCTCGGCGGAGCACACCTCCCCGGGGGACGTCGAGCAGTTCGCCTACGACGACCGCTTTTCGGGGTTCCGGCTGAACCCCGTTGTCGACGGGCTCCCCGGCCGGGACGTGCTCGCGGAGATGGAGGCAGCCGGGCTCCCCGTTATGACATACGGCGGCCGCGGGTTCGGCCCGCAGGCCATCGCCGACCACCTGCTCGGGTTCGACTTTCCGGTTGTTGTCTCACACTTCGGCGGCTATCCGCTGGACGAAACGATGGTCGGGCGGACCGTCGACCTGCTGGACGACCATGACGACCTGTATCTGGAGACCAGTGCCGTCCGCTCGCGGGACCCGGTCGAGCGGGCTGTCATGGAGCACCCCGACCGGGTGTTGTTCGGCAGCGGTGCACCGACCGTCCACCCCAGCGTGGGTGTCATGGAGGTTCTGACGCTTGATATCACTGAAGACGCGATGCGGAAGGTGTTCTCGAACAACGCCGGTCGGGTGGTCACGGACCTCGCGCCCTGAGTGGTGTTGTCGGGTCGGGCCCTGCCTGCCGGCGCCGGCTGTCACCGCCAGTCGTAGACAGTCACCGCGCGGTCGTTCCGGGCCGACCGTCCACGCGGATTCCGTCGCGGCTCGGCGTCACCACGACGGGCGGCTAGTCCGTCTTTCAGGCCAACTGCGAGATTGACACCGACCTCTCTGCTCGCGCCAAGCCAGGTCGACGGCTTGCTGTCACCCCGGGCGACGCGGCGCAGTTCCTCCCCGGTGTCCCGGCCGGCGTGCCACAGGAGCCGGCGGAAGACTGTCGGCCGGGGGCCGTAGTTTTTCACCAGCCGGTAGGCGAGCGAGCGGTACTTCGGGCCCCAGTCGGTCTTGCGGCCACCGTCGGTCCCCAGCTCCTCGCGGACGTGCATCCTGTCGTCCCAGCGGACCGCAAAGTCACCCTGTGCGAGCCGGTGTGCGGCGTCCCGGGCGCCGCCGACCTCGAGATACTCGTCGAACCCGTCGAGCTCTGTCAGGGCCCGCCGGCGAAAGGCAACGTTTCCGGGGTTGAAATAGGTGACCGCCCTGCCGGCGATGGTCCGGGACTCCTTCTGTTCCGTCTCGACACCGGCGCGTAGCCGGGTCCGGGTCGGGCCGGTCACGACGTGGCTGTCGACCAGTCCGTCAGTTACGGCCTCGCGCCAGGTGTCGCCGACCGAGAGTGTGTGGTTGACGAACGCCACCGTCTCACCGGTGGCGTGGTCGAGTCCGGCGTTACGGGCGCAGTTGACACTCCGGTCGGCAATCTCGACGAGGACGTCCACGTCGGCTCGCTCCTGGATCATGCCGGTGGTGCCGTCCGCCGAGGGTCCGTTGACCACAGTTACCTCGGCGTCCGGGGCGTGCTCGGCGAGTGCGTCCAGACAGTCCGCGAGTTCGTCGCGGGCGTTGAGTGTCGGGACGACCACCGAGAGGGACATAGGGGTAAATAGTCGTTCCGAG
>JBLGCN010000014.1:0-14606 GCA_047617405.1 Natronomonas sp. | reverse complement strand
TAAAGTCGACACTCGACGTGGTGCCGGAGATACGGGAGACACTCGGGGAGTGTGAGGCCGACCTGCTGGTCGACCTCCGGGACCGGCTGGCGGACCTCTCCGATGTCCGGGGGCTCATCGGCGAGGCGGTCCAGGAGGACCCCGCTCGCGAACTGACCGAGGGTGGGATAATCAAGCCGGGTTACGACGAGCGACTGGCCGACCTCCGGCGGACCGAGCGCGAGGGAAAGGCGTGGGTCGACGGCCTCCAGGCCCGCGAGCGCGAGCGCACAGGTATCGACTCGCTGAAGGTCGGCCACAACACCGTCCACGGCTACTACATCGAGGTGACGGAGGCCAACCTCGACCGCGTCCCCGCGGACTACGAGCGGCGTCAGACGCTGAAAAACGCCGAGCGCTACTACACGCCCGAACTCAAGGAGCGGGAAGACGAGATCCTGGGGGCCGAGAGCCGGGCGGACGACCTCGAGTACGAGCTGTTCAGCGAGGTTCGCGGCGAGGTTGCCGGCGCGGCCGAGCGGCTCCAGACGGTCGCGGACGCGCTCGCGCGACTCGATGCGCTGGTCTCCTTTGCGACCGTCGCCGCCGAGTACGGCTACAGCCGCCCGACCGTGGTCGACGGCGACCCACATATCCGGGTCGAGGGTGGTCGTCACCCCGTCGTCGAGCGCACCGAGGAGGCGTTCGTCCCAAACGACCTCCACCTCGACACGGAGCGTCGCGTGGCGGTCGTCACCGGCCCGAACATGAGCGGGAAGTCCACCTACATGCGCCAGGCCGCCCTGGTCGCGGTCCTCGCCCAGGCCGGTAGCTTCGTCCCCGCGAGCGACGCGCATCTCTCGGTGTTCGACCGGGTCTTTACCAGGGTCGGCGCCAGCGACGACATCGCCGGCGGCCGGTCGACGTTCATGGTCGAGATGACCGAACTCGCCGACATCCTCGGCGGCGCGACCGAACACTCTCTCGTCTTACTTGACGAGGTCGGCCGGGGCACGAGCACCGCCGACGGCCTCGCCATCGCGCAGGCGGTCACCGAGCACATCCACGACGAGGTGGGTGCGCTCACCCTCTTTGCGACCCATCACCACGACCTGACGGCGGTCGCTGAGGACCTCCCGGGCGTGTGCAACCGCCACTTCCGGACCAGCCAGGACGACGACGGGATGGTCTTCGAGCACGCCGTCGAGCCAGGCGCGGCCGCCGCCTCCTACGGCGTCGAGGTGGCGGGTGCCGCCGGCGTGCCCGAGCGGGTTGTCGACCGGGCCGCCAGCCTGCTCGGTGCCGACGCCGGGGAGTCTGTCGCCGCTGTGAGGAACGGCCACGACCCGGGCGCCGGCAGGGGGGAGCGAGCGGACGGTGGTGAGGTGTCGGCGGTTCGGGAACGGCTGGCGGAGCTCGATGTCGGGAACACGACACCCCTGGAGGCGCTGAATGTCCTCGCTGAGTTGAAAGAGACACTCGAGTGAGTCAGGGCTCGAGCGAGACGAACTCGAGGCCGCGCTCGGCGAGCAGGCGGCGGGCCCGGTCGGTCACCGAGGGGGCGACGAGCACGCCACGAACGACCGCGTCGGCGTGCAGATCGCGCGCCAGGGCGTCAACATAGCGGTTGAGCTGGCTGACCGCGTCCGGGCCGACCCGGCGGCGTTTGAGCTCCAGGACGACGCGGTTTCCGTCGGCGTCGACGCCGAAGACATCGACCGCACCGGCGGGGGTCTCCCGTTCGGTCGCGCGAGGTTCAAACCCCGCCTCCACAAGTTCGGGCTCCGCGAGGACCCGCTGCTTGAGGTCGGCCTCCGTGCCCGAGAGCGAGAGCTCCTTGGGGTCGGAGCCGTCGTAGGCGGCGGCGTGGGCAACGCCCTCGAACTCGACGAGCAGCGTCTCCGGGGGTGTCTCGCGCTCGCTGCGGACGACCAGCCCCTCCTCGACCGAGACGCTGTGGTCACAGCCTGGGGGTTGCCAGTTGACCGGCTGCTGGCCCTCGTCGGTGTGGACCAGGGCCGTTCCGTCGGGTTTGAGCACTACCAGCCGGTCGCCAGGGCCGAGCATACTAGCCGCGCGGCCGTCGTACTCGACCGTGCAGCGGCCGAAGACGACGACCGTCGCCTCGCGGTCAAGCGCCGCGGCTGCGAGGTTGCGGGCGGCCTCGGCACCGGGTGCGACACGGCTCTCAACCTCCGTCACGTCCTGCGGTAGAGCGGCCCCCCACAAAAGCCTGCAGACTCGACGACAGCGCGGGCGAGTCACGCCAGTCAGTCAGGCGGGGGGACGCCCGCCAGGGTCTCCCGGTCGGCAAGCACCGCACGGAGTGTGACCGGGACGGCCGCGAGCGGGAGTTGGCCGGCGGCGACGGCGTCCCCGAGTTCGCCTTTCAGGCTCCGCCAGCCTGTCCGGAGTTGGCGAACGTCGGACACCGACCGGACCCGGGCGAGCGCCCCGGCTCGCGGGTCGGCCGACAGCCCCACCGTCGGCACCCCGGCCCACAGGGAGAGATAGACCCCGTGTCGGGCACGGTCACGAAGATAGACCGCCGACACCCGGCGGTGGTCGAGGGCCACGAGCCAGGCCGGCCGCGAGACGGCCGCTCTCGCCGGCACCCAGTCGGCGACCCGACGCGGCGGCTGGTCGGCCTCCAGCACAGCCGACAGGGCCGCCTCGCTCCCGCCCCACTGCGCCCGAAAGCAGTCCTCGCGGCCGTCCGGCCGCCGTCGAACGAGCAGGCCCGGCTCAGCCACGCGGCTCACCGATGGGTGCCATCGGGCGGTCTGGCCCCGGTATCGGACAAAAGCCTCCGCACGCCCTCGCTCCGCTCCGGTCAAGTGACATAAATTCTAAGTTATCCGCGGCCGAACGTTCACACATGATCGGGGAATGGGTCTACGGGGCCATCGTCGCCCTCTCGGTACTACACCTGCTGGCGCTGGCTTACGCCTACCGAAACCAATCCGATGCCAGCGGCGTAAAGCCGCCCGACAGGAGTGCGTCGGCCGCCGACGGGAAGGGGGCGGAGCACACCCACGACGAGGACGTGGAGTGTCCGGAGTGTGGGGCCGTCAACGCTCGCAGCTACCGGTTCTGCCGGCGCTGCGTGACTGAACTGCCCGGGAGGGTCTCCGTCCTCGAACAGTCGACGTGGTCTGAGGGGCGCCGGACGCTGTGACGGAGCCCGCAGGCTTATAACCGCCCCGGCCTCCCCGTGGTGTGTATGGAGTACGCGCTGGCCATCGAGAACGCCCCGGAGTCGGTCCCGGCCGGGACCGGAGTCCTGCTCGTCCACCCGAGCACGGCACAGACCGACCGGATCGACACCGACTTTCTGAAGACCGACACCGACCACCTGCTGGCCGTCTCGACACGCACGACGGCCCGCGAGGTCGAACAGAAACTCGAACACTACGAGGTCGACGAGGACAGCGCGACCATCCTCGACGCCATCTCGGTCGAGCGCGGTTACACCCGCCGCCAGAGCGACCGTGTCCAGTACGTCTCCGCCCCCGACAATCTCGACGCCATCGTCGACCGGGTCGAGGAGTTTCTGGACGCCCACGAGGGGAAACTCCGGGTCAGTGTCGACTCGATCACCGAGATGGTGTATTACGCCGACGAGGACCGCGCCATCGCGGCTGTCGAGGATATACTCGGACTGCTCGCGGCGTACGACGCCGCCGGTCTCTTCCACCTCGCCCGCGGGGTCCACGAGGACGACACCGTCGCCTCTTTCAGCGAACTGTTCGACGGCGTCGTCGAACTCGACGAGGACGGCGCCGTCGTCGCCGACTTCTGAGCCCGTTGTTCCGCCGCGGCCGGTTTCCGTGTCGGGTCCCTGTCGACAGCGACGTCCTCCGGCTCCGAGACGAGACACACGGTCGAGGTTCCCACCCTCCCTGAGGCCGTTGAACTCGTCGAGCGCTCCCCGCCGGACCCCGGTCGCGGCAGGGTCCGGGTCTGCGTCAGGGCCTGTGGGGTCTGTCACAGCGACGCCACCACCGTCGATAGAACCTACCACTATCCCGTACCCGCGGGTCCCGGGTCACGAGGTGGTCAGCTGGGTCGAGGCTGTCGGCGCCGGCTGGCACGCCGGTCACTGTTTGGCCTGTGAGCCATAGCGACGAGTTCCGGTAGTGTGTCGACGCCGCCCCGCGCCGTGTGCCGGGGTCACCACAGACGACGCGCTGCGGCACACCGACGCCCGGCCGCCCCCGTCGCGGTCCAGGGTGTAGGCGGGCTCGGCCGCCTGGGGTCACAGTACGCCCGTGCCGGTGGCCTCGGGACCGGTGCCGTCTCCACGAGCCCTGACAAGGGGGCGTCCGCGGGTGGGGCTCCGGTGACGGCCGGGACTCACAGGGCACCCTGGAGTTCAGCGCCCTCCGTAGAGTTATTCCGGGGGTGGAGACCTTTCGACTCGCGGAGGCGGCGGCCGCCGACGAGCGCACGGTCGCCGGCGAGATGCGGTTTCGGTCGGTGGTTGTACCCTGACGCCGGCGGGGTAACGAGGGCTCCGGTCGGGCCTGCCGGGCCTGCCAGCGGCGCTCAGCCGAGCCCATCGGCGACCACGAACGCGCCCGCCAGCACGGCGACGTGTAACAGCTTCAGCCCGGCGAGGGTCAGTCCGGTGCAGTCCATACTCAACGATTGGGGCGCAGGGGATTATATCCACGGTGACGGCTGCGGCCGGCCGTGCCGGGGGGCAACGGTGTGCGGTGAGGGCATAACGGTCCCCAGGGTTGAGGAGTGTGGACGAGCCCCGAACCACCAATCATTAAGACCAGGTGTGTCCTGGGTTGAGGTGTATGCCGGAATGCCAGAACTGCGGTGCCTTTGTAACCGCCGATTACGCACGTGTGTTCACACCGAATGGCGTCGAGAAGCCGCGGGTCTGTCCCCAGTGTGAGGACAAGATCCGCGACGGGGCCGACGTCCGACAGGCCCGGTCGACGCGACGCGGATAGCCTACCCCTCCGCTCTGGCGGCCGCGAGCAGTGACTCCGCACCGGCGAGTAACTCCGCCACGGCGTCCGTCGACCTGGCCTCCGCGGTCAGGCGGACGAGCGGCTGTGTGCCGCTTGCCCGGACCAGAAACCACCCCGTATCGCGCTCGACCCGCACACCGTCGAGTGTCGACACCGCCTCGGCCGGCTCCTCCCGGTCGACCCGCTCGCGGACCCGCTCCATCACCGCCTGCTTGTCTTCGACCGTGACCGACTCACGGCGGATCGGGTAGGTCTCGACGGCCGCCGCCCGCTCGGCCAGCGACCGGTCGGCGGCCAGTTCCACCAGCTTGCACGCCGCCAGCGGGCCGTCAGGACACAGGGTCTCCCCCGGCCAGACCCAGGCCCCGCTTGGCTCGCCACCAAACGCCACCCCGGGCTCGCTCGCTGCCGCCGCGACGTGGACGTCGCCGACCGGTGTCCGGGTGACGTCGACGTCGGCCCCGGCGAGGTGGTCGGCGACCGCCAGGCTCGTGTCGACCGGGACGGCGACTGTCTCGCCGGCCGCGGCGGCGGCCCGGGCGAATATCGCCAGCAGAACGTCACCGGAGAGAAAGTCACCGTCGGCCGTCACCGCACGGGTCCGGTCGGCGTCACCGTCGTGGGCGAGTCCGAGGTCAGCGTCCGAGTTGCCCACGATGGTCGAGAGCGAACCGCAGTGCTCGGCGGTGGGTTCGCTGGGTCGGCCGGGAAAGGCGCCGTCCGGCTGGGCGTTCAGTGTCTCCACCGAACAGCCGAGGTCCTGTAGCGCCCGGGCGGTGACCACGCCGGCGCCGTTGCCGACGTCGACGACCACCGAAAGCTCCCGTGCAGGGTTGACCGCGCCGACGAGCGCCTCGCGGTGGCGGTCGGTCATATCCGCGGCCGTCCGCCCGCCGAGGGCGTCCCAGGAGACGAGGTCGGGGTCGTCGGTGCGGACCCGGTCGGCGACCCGCTCGCGCATCGGGGCGTCGAAGGCCTGGCCGCTGGGCTGCCAGAGTTTCACCCCGTTGTCCGCCGGGGGGTTGTGTGAGGCCGTGACCGCCGCCCCCGCGTCGGCGTCCTCCCAGGCGACGCCGCGGGCCACGGTCGGGGTCGCCGCCAGCCCCAGGTCGACGACATCCGTGCCACACTCCCGGAGTCCCGCAGCCAGCGCGTCCGCGAGGAGGCGCCCGCTCTCGCGGGGGTCCCGGCCGACGACAACCCGGTCGGTCTCGGCACCGAGCGCCCGGCCAACGGCGAGCGCCAGCCCCGCCGTGACCTCCTCGCCGACCGGTCCGCGGATGCCGCTCGTCCCGAACATACCCGCTCTCTCGGGGGCCAGCCTTTTTGATATGTCCCCCAACGAGCCTGGAGCCGACCAAGGCTGAAGTTATCCCGGGGTGTAGGCCGGGTATGGGAACCATCTTCGTCGCGTACGGAGGGTCGTCGGCGGAGCGGGCCACCGTGCTCGAGTTCGCGGCCGAGCGCGCCGCCGCCAGCGGCGACGGGCTGTTTGTCTACCACGTCCAGGAGGGCGGCGACGAGTCCAGTCGCGAGATTCGGGCCGATATCCGGGAGGGTGTCGAGGAGGTCGCGCCCGACGTGCCCCTGGAGATTGACCTGAACGTCCAGGCGAACCGGTCCGAGGATACGAACGTCTCGAAACAAAAGCGTCTCACCGACGCCATCCTGGAGGGCGGCCGGGAGTTCGAGTACGTCGTCATGGGCGAGGTCGAACACGGCCGGGTCGAGGGGCTTGTCCTCCCGAGCATGAGCGAGGCCGTCCTCAATACGCACGCGGTCCCGGTCCTACTCGTGCCCGTCTAGCCGAGGTCGGCCCGCTCGAACCGCCAGTAGCCAAACGCCAGGGGTGCGACTGTCCAGAACGCCAGCACGGCGAGCATCGCGCCGTCGCTCAGGAACACCGCGTCACTGGCCGCCGGGCCGCCGGGCAACAGGGACCCGACGACACTGTCGTACAGCCGCCCGAACGCACTCGACGGCGGGAACGACTCCAGAAACAGAAACCAGTCGGGCTGGGGACCACCCTGCAGCGGGATCCCGAGCAGGACCTGCACCGCCAACAGGAGCGGCGACCAGAGCACGACAGTCACGACAAAGAACCCGACCGCGACCGCGACCGCGCGGGCGCGGCTCCCGACCGACGCGGAGACCCCAACTGCGACACCCACGAACGAGACGCCGAGCAGGCAGGTCAGTGCGGCCGTCCCGAGGGCCACCCCGACCGGGACCGTTCCGTAGACCGCGAGGCTCACGACCGCCCCGAGCACGAAGGCGAGCAGGATACTCGCGACGACCAGGGCCGCGCGGGCGAGGAACTTCCCGAGGACGACATCACGACGGGAGGGTGGGAGGCTGAGCAGAATCCGGAGCGTGCCGGACTCGCGTTCCCCCGCCACCGAGAGGTAGGCGGCGACCAGCGCAACGATCGGGACGACGGTCCCCACCGCCTGTGTGGTCGCCTCGAATGCCAGCCGGGCGGAAAAGCCCCCGACCAGCCCGGGGACGGCGACAATCAGGACGACCAGGGCGGCGAGGACCACGGCCACCCCCCAGACCAGGGACGCCCGGGCGGCGTTCTCGAAGTCCTTCCGGGCGACCGCGAGCCACCTCATCGTCGCTCCCCCGTGTAGGCGGCAAACAGTTCCTCAAGCGAGGCCTCGCTTGTCGTGATGTCCTGGACCGTGGCGCCGGCCTCCCGGACCCGGTCGACGACCGCGACCTTCGCCGCGGGGTCGGTGCAGGTGGCGGTGACCGACGCATCGCCGAAGGCGACTCCGGAGACCCCCTCGAGTTCTGTCACGTGGAGTTCCGTCGGCAGGGCGTCCACCTCAAGGGTGACCGTGGCGGCGGTGCCGACCTCCGCCCGGAGGCCGTCGATGGTGTCGACGGCGACCAGCGACCCACCGTCGATGATCCCCACCCGGTCACAGACCGCCTGCACCTGGTCGAGGATGTGCGAGGAGAAAAACACCGTCGCGCCGCGGTCGGCCTCCTCGCGGACGATGGCGCGCATCTCGCGGGCGCCGTTTGGGTCGAGCCCGTTTGTCGGCTCGTCGAGGACGAGCAGGTCAGGGTTGCCCACCAGCGCCATCCCCAGCGCGAGGCGCTGGCGCATCCCCTGGGAGTAGCCGGCGGCGGTGCGCCCGCCGGCCGCGGGGGTGAGCCCGACCCGCTCAAGGACCGCGTCGGGGTCGTCGTCGGCGTCTTTCAGGTCGACCGCGAGGTCGATGTGTGCCCGCCCGGAGAGACGGTCATACAGGGCAAATCCCTCCGGGAGCACACCGAGACGCTCGCGGACCGCGGTGCTCTCGGCCTGGGCGTCCCGGCCGAGCACCGTTGCGGTCCCGGCTGTCGGCCGGACGAAGTCCAGGAGGACGTTGATCGTCGTCGACTTGCCGGCGCCGTTTGGCCCGAGAAAGCCAAAGACTTCCCCCTCCTGCACTGTGAGGTCGAGGTCGTCGACGGCCGTCAGCCCGCCGAACCGTTTCGTCAGCCGCTCCGTCCGTATCGCCGTCATACGAGGACCATCTCGACTCGCTACTCGGCTCGCGCGGAAATAAAAGGTCGCCGGCACTCCTGTGCGGCCGGGGTGTGGCTCCGTCGGCGGGGCGGGCTCAGGCCTCGACCTCGACGGTGTGGGAGGACTGGACCCAGGCGTGCTCGTTGGCCCGGTCGTAGACGACCGTGTCGCCGTTTGCCGTCTCGGTTGACCCGTACGCCTCCGCCCCCTCATTCGCCTGCTCCGATTTCTCGTTCATTTGCTATCTGCGGGCGTTGGTTACCCTTCGGTGTGGTGCCCGGCTGATTACTGCATAAGTATGTCGTTGTCCGGCATATTTTGTCGGTATCGTCACCGGGCCGGTCACGACCCCGTCGACAGCGGGGTGTGGGCGCGGTCGCCGACTCCACTACGGATTTGTACGACCGGGTTGTACGTCCGGCCATGTCACGAAAGTCAGCACCCGTCACACCGCCGGTGGTCTGCACCATCGCCGGCAGTGACTCCGGCGGCGGCGCGGGGGTCCAGGCCGACCTCAAGACGGTCGAGGCCGGCGGCGGGTTCGGGACCAGCGTCGTCACGAGCGTCACCGCACAGAACACGACCGGTGTGGCGAGCACCCACGTCCTGCCGGTCGAGGAGGTCGAGGCACAGGCCGCCGCGGTCTTCGAGGACTTCGACGTGGCGGCGGTCAAGACCGGGATGCTCGCCACCACGCCCGTCGTGGAACTGGTGACCGACCGGGTCGGCGGTCTGGACTGTCCGGCGGTCGTCGACCCGGTGATGGTCGCCGCCTCCGGGGACCGCCTGCTCGAACCCCAGGCCGAGGACGCATACGAGGGGCTGGTCGCCGAGTCGACACTGGTGACGCCGAACGTCGACGAGGCGGCGGTGCTGACCGGCCGCGAGGTGACCGACCCCGAGAGTGCCACCGCGGCCGGCGAGGACCTGGTGGATATGGGCGCCGACGCGGCCCTCGTGAAGGGCGGTCACCTCGAGGGCGAGGCCGTCGTCGACGTGCTCGTTACCGGCGACACCGTAGAGACACTCCGGCACGCACGCGTCGACACGGCTGCCACACACGGGTCGGGCTGTACGCTCTCCTCGGCGGTGGCAACCCAGCTCGCACGCGGCGACGACCTCACGGCGGCGGTCCGAAGCGGGGTCGACCTGCTTGCCCGGGCGGTCCGGTACAGCCTCGACGTCGGCGAGGGGCCGGGTGCGGTCCACCACACGGTCGCGGTCCGGGGCCGTGCAGCCCGCCAGTCGACCGCGGAACACGTCGAGCGGGCCATACGTGCGCTCCGCGAGCGGGACATCGCCCCGCTGGTCCCCGAGGTGGGGATGGATGTCGTCGGCGCGACCCCTTATGCCGAAACCGAGGGGGAGTGTGCGGCCGTCGAAGGGCGGGTCACGCGCACGCTCGACGGGGTCGCCTCTCCGCGTGGGGTCCGCTTCGGTGTGTCGACCCACGTCGCCGGCGCGCTGCTGGCGGCCCGGGAGGCCGACGCCGGCCTCCGTTTTGCCGTGAACTGCCGGTACGACGAGGGCATCGGGGCGGCGCTTGCGGACCTGGACGGGCTGGTCGTCGAGTTCGACCGCGAGGAACACGTCGACGACAGCGGCGTGGTGGCGACCCGTCAGGGTGTCCGGGCCGCCGTCGCGGGAACCAGTGAGACACCCGTCGCCGCCGTCGGCGAGGGTGGGCCAAAGGAGCCGCTTGTCACCCTCTTTGCGCCGGACACGGGGACGTTGGTCGACCGGGTGACGGGGCTGAGCGAGGCGGTCTAGCGGTCGGGCCTGTGCGTGCGGGCAAGCAACAGGACGACAGCGAGGGCCAGGAGGACGCCGAGGACCCCGACCCCGGGGGTGGCACCCCCGGCTGTGGTGGTGTCCCCGTTACCGGTACCCCCGCGGTCGGCGGCTGTCGTCGTGTCGTCCGCGTCGCCGGTATCGCGGTCGGTGGCCGTCGTCTCGCCGCTCCCCCCGGTGACCGTCACCGACCGGTCGCCGGCGGTGACCCGGTGGCTGCCCGCCGGCACCCGGACGCGCACCGAGACCGTCCGCTCGCCGCCGCCGGCCAGGTGGAGGGTGCGGCGCTCGACTGCCGTCCCGTCACGGGCAACGGTCAGGGTCGTCCGGCCGGGCCGGTCGGCGGCGTTACGGACAGTCGCGGTAACCGTTACCGACCCGCCGGGTTCGACCCGGTCCCGGTCGACCACGAGTCCCGAGACGGCCGGGACGGCTGGCCGCCGCACCTCGACGGTCCGGCGTGACTCCCCGACCGCCAGCGTGTAGCTGCCAGGCTCCCCGAAGGACGCCGTGACCGGAACCGCGGCGGTCCCGTCGGGGTCGAGTTCGCCGGTCGCGGAGTCGACGACCCGGCCGTCCCGGGTCAGCGTCAGATTGTACGCCCCGGTCCGGCCGCCGACGTTTGCGACCGTGGCGTTCACCGCGACGGACTCGCCGGTCACGACCCGGACCGGGCCTGTGGCGGGGAGGCCCCCGGTGCGGTACGGGCCGGTGACCTCGAGCCCGTCGATGGCACGCCGTATGCTCGCCGGGAGCGGCCCGAAGGCCTCGCCGTGCTCGGCGGCCGACCAGACCGGGGGGCGGTCAGTCGTCTCGGTGTACCGGCGGGCCCGCTCGGCCACAGCGTCGGTGCCGGCCGCGCGGACCATCCGGCGGAACTCCCGGCCGGAGGTTGCCGCCGACCGCTCGTTGAGCCGGCGGAACACCGCCTGTGCGGTGCTCGCACCGTCAGTCGCGAGCCGGGTCCGCCGGTCGAGGGCACCGGTCACGAGCGCGCCGACGTGGTAGTTCGCGGTCGACCACGTCGCCGGGTTGGCGAGCACCGCATCGGAAAACCGGCTGTCGGTCCCACGGCGAAGCAGGCGAGCAAAGTCACGGAAGCCGACCCGCTCCTGCCGGAGGGTCAACCGGGCGGCGTAGTACTGGGCGGTCGCCTCCGCGAGCCAGACCGTCTCCGCGGTGAGGTTGAACCGCTGGCGGGTGTGGACGTACTCGTGGAGCCAGGGGTTGTCCGGGGTGTCGACGCGCTCGTCGGCGGTCACGTAGAGGTCCCGGTCGCCGCGCTGGAGACCCTCGACCCCCCAGTCGACGGTCGTCGGCGCGGCGATTAGCAGGACCTGTGGGTCCCGGTCGCCGACCTGCAGGGTGTCCGAGGCGGCGGTCAGGCTGTCAAACAGGGTCGCCCGCGGGACCGCCAGGTCGGCGGCCGCGGGGACGACCAGCCGGAACTGCTGGCCGTGAGCCGAGCGGGTGTACGCCTCGTGCGCCCCCAGAAAGACCATCGCCTGGCCGGCGACACCGGTCCCGGCGGTGACGTTTCGCTGCTGGACGGCGATAGCGGTGTCCCCGCGGTAGGTGTAACCGAAGAGGACACCGTCGTTTCGGACGAGCGCCCAGTCGCCGGTGTCGGCGAAGACAAAGTCCCCGTCGCCACCCTCGGGGCCGCGCACCTCCCGGGTCTCGTTGGCCGGGAGCGTGAATGTCAGCGACGGTGTCTCCGTCACGCCATCCCACTCGTAGGTGGTGCCGGCACCGGGGCTGAACCCGTCGGTACGGGGGTTCTCCGCGTCCGCCGGGAGCTGCGGGCGGACCCCCGAGACGGCCTCGGGAACCTCGAACTCCCACCGGATATCGATGGCGCCCGGCCGGTCGGGGGTCAGCCGGAACTCCTGGGTGACGACAATCGTCTGCTCGGTCTGTTGCTCGCCCCCGGAGACGGGGACGGTCCCCGCCACAGGGGTGACGGCCCCGGCGAGCGCGAGGCCGGCCACGAGTGCCGCGACGAGCGCGCGGGTAGCCACCATGCGCCTGGCTACGAGGCCGGCCGGATAGCTCTACCGGCCGCGGCCGGGGTCGGGTGGCGCGGACGCCACTCGTCAGGGCCGCCCCCGCCCTGGACCCACAGCGTTTTATCCGGCCGGGGTACAGGGGAGCGTATGACCGGGGAGGGTATTGTCGGGGAGTTTCTCTCGCTGAAGGAGGGGACCGACGCCGACCTGCTGGCGATGCAGTGTGGGGACTTCTACGAGTTCTTCGCCCGGGACGCCGAAACAGTCGCCGACGAACTCGACCTCAAACTCTCCGAGAAGTCCGCACACGGCTCGTCGTACCCGATGGCCGGCGTGCCGGTCGACGACCTCACCCCCTATCTCCGGGCACTGGTCGAGCGTGGCTACCGGGTCGCGGTCGCCGACCAGTACGAGACCGGCGGCGGCCACGCCCGGGAGGTCGAGCGGGTGGTCACACCGGGGACGCTGCTGGAGACGACCGACACCGACAGTCAGTATCTCGCGGCGGTCTGTCACGACGAGGCCTACGGGCTGGCCTTTGCCGACGTCACGACCGGCCAGTTCCACGTCACAGTCGCGGCGGACGCCGACGCCGCCCGCTCGGAGCTGTACCGATTTGCGCCCGTCGAGGTGTTGCCGGGCCCGGACCTGCGGGCCGAGAACGGGCTGCTCGGCCGGGTGCGCGAGCGGACGGACGCGACAGTGACGCTGCACGACGCGGAGGCCTTCGCGCCCGGCCGGGCCCGTCACCGGGTCCGCGACCAGTTCGGCGCGGAGGCCGTCGAGAGCGTCGGACTCGAGGCCGACGCCGCGGTCCGCGCTGCGGGCGCGGCGCTGGCGTACGTCGACGAGACCGGGGCGGGCGTGCTCGCCTCGATGACCCGTCTGCAGTCTCACACCGCAGGCGACGGGGTCGCACTGGACGCGACCACACGGCGCAACCTCGAACTCGTCGAGACGATGCGCGGCGAGAGTGAGGGGAGTCTCTACGACACCGTCGACCACACCGTCACGAGCGCGGGCGGCCGGCTACTCGCGGAGTGGCTCCAGCGCCCCCGCCAGTCACGGGGCACCCTGGAGACCCGGCAGGCCGCGGTGGCCGCCCTCGCCGAGGCCGCCATGGCCCGCGAGACCCTCCGGGAGTTGCTCGACGGCGCGGCGGATCTTGAGCGGCTGGCCTCACGGGCTGTCTCGGGGAGTGTCGACCCGCGCGGACTCCAGTCGGTCGCGGAGACACTCGGGCTACTCGGGGAGGCCGCCGACCTGGTCGCCGAGGCCGACCGCCTCGCCGGGTCGCCGCTCGCGGAGCGACTCGACCGGCCCGACCGCGAGGCAGCCGCCGCGCTGGCCGCCGACCTCGACGCCGCGCTCGTGCCGGAGCCGCCTGGGACGGCGAGCCAGGGCGGGGTCATCGCCCGCGGCCACGACGCGGACCTCGACGAGGTGGTCGAGCGCCACGAGACCGCCCTGGAGTGGGTCGACGGGCTCGCCGACCGCGAAAAGGGGCGACTCGGGGTCACCCACCTCTCCGTCGACCGCAACAGAACCGACGGCTACTACATCCAGGTGGGAAACAGCGAGGTCGACCAGGTCCCCGAGGCGTACGACCGTATCAAGAGCCTGAAAAACGCCGAGCGCTACACCACACCGGAGTTAGAGGAGAAGGAACGGGAGATACTGCGCCTGGAGGAGCGCCGTCACGAACTCGAGCGGGAACTGTTCGAGGAGCTGCGCGAACGGGTCGCGGCGCGGGCGGGGCTACTGCAGGCCGTTGGCCGGGCGCTGGCCGAGGTGGACGTGCTGGCCGGCTTTGCGACACACGCTGTCCGCAACGACTGGACCCGACCGGAACTGCATGACGGGCGCGGACTGGCGATCGAGGCCGGCCGGCACCCGGTCGTCGAGGGGACGACCGACTTCGTCCCCAACGACCTCCGGCTGGACGACGACCGACAGTTTCTGGTCGTGACGGGGCCGAACATGAGCGGGAAGTCGACGTATATGCGCCAGGCCGCCCTCATTACGCTGCTCGCGCAGGTCGGGAGTTTCGTCCCCGCCCGGAGTGCGCGGGTGGGTCTGGTCGACGGTATCTACACCCGCGTTGGCGCCCTCGACGAACTCGCACAGGGTCGCTCGACGTTCATGGTCGAGATGCAGGAGCTGTCGAACATCCTCCACTCGGCGACCGAGGACTCGCTCGTGGTCCTCGACGAGGTGGGGCGAGGAACGGCGACCTACGACGGGATCTCGATCGCGTGGGCCGCAACCGAGTATCTCCACAACACCGTCCGCGCGAAGACCCTCTTTGCGACCCAC
>JBLGCN010000013.1:0-15254 GCA_047617405.1 Natronomonas sp. | reverse complement strand
ACTGTGAGCTCCTCCTCGAAGGCGACCTGGATCGCCTCGATGTTGCGTCGGTAGACCTTGATCCGCCGCCGGTCCTCCGAGAGGACGTTGTCGTGTAACTCAAGCAGCCCATGCTCTGTCAGCTCGTCAATCCGCCGGTAACAGGTGGCGATCGGGATGTCGAGTTTGTCACTCAGTTCCTGTGCGGAGCGGGGCTCCTCTGCGGCCTCGAGGATCTCGGCGCTGTATTTGTTCCCCAGCGTGCGGAGTACGTCTACTGACGCCATCTGATATAGATGTTCGTGGTGGCGGTGAGTTAAAGCTATCGGGAATTGAAATAGCGTGAGCGGCCCAGGGAGAGGGCATATGAGCGCCGTGATAGCCGTTCACGGGCAGCCGGGCACAGTACTGTTCTCAGCGGTGATAATCGAGCGGTCAGATCGGTGACTCGCCCTCACCCAGCATGGAGAAGGCGCTGGCGTTCTGGTGGACCTGAATCCCGCCCTGGGCGAGTTCCATCGGGAAGATGTCGGTATCAATGTCCTGTTTTCGCATCTTCGCGACCCAGACGTAACGGTTGACACCCGAGTCGGTCGGCGTCTGTAACAGGAAGATATTGCCGTCCGTCAGGAAGTTCTCCAGGCCGATATCCGTCTCCGGAAAGACCGTCCCCTGCTCGTTTGTCATCACCGTGGTAAGGCCGTTCTCCCGGAGGATATCGGTGAGCTTCAGCAGATAGGTCCGCTTCTCGCGCTCGTCCTCGAAGAACAGCTGGAACATGGTCAGCGAGTCCAACACCAGCCGCTCGTAGCGGGAGTCCTGCAGGTCGTCGAGGATAATCTCGAGCGAGGAGTTGAAGTCGTTTTCGCGCAGCAACTCACGCTTGTCGAAGACACGGATTGCCCCCGATTCGACGTGTTCCTGCCAGTTCTCGAAGCCGATCGACTCGGCGGCCTGCCTGAGGTCCTCGGCGTTCTCCTCGAAGGAGAGGTAGATCCCGTCCTCCCCGGAGGACTCGACACCGTTGTAGATATACTGCAACCCAAAGACACTCTTGCCGGCACCGGGGTTGCCGGAGATGAGCGTCGTCGAGTTCTGGACGATGCCACCTCCCAGGATCCCGTCAAGTCCGTCAATACCGGTCTCCGTGAGTTCGACCATCTCTCTGTCTGTTCTGGGGCGGGTATCGTCAAAAGTGTTCCCACGTGGACACCGCAGACAGACGGGCGGCGGTGTCGGGAGCCCTGGCGCGGTCAGCCGAACTTCTCGGCGATATCCGAGAGGCCGTCGTCGGGCGCCGCTACTGCGTCGTAGACGAGCCGTTCACCCGGCCGCCGGAGGCCGTACTGGTATCCGGCTGTCACGACGTCGAGCAGGAGCGGGTCACCCGCATCCAGCCCGTGGCGGTCGACCCACACGGCGAGGCGGTTCTCGCCGTCGCCCGTCCGGGCGAGGTGTGCGTCCGGGTACGCCCCCTCGATGCCGGGTTCGCCACGGAGGTCAGCGGTGACCTGTGCGTGGGCGTCGACCCCCTCGAGCGAGAGGCGAAGCACCGTCTCGGCACCGTGGTCGATGGTGTCGGGAAGGGGGATCCGCGGGCGGCCAGTGTGGCCGACGGTCTCCACGCGGACCCGGTGGCTGTCGACGGTCGCGTGGTCAGAAGGGATACGGTCGGTCACTCCGCGAGCAGGTCGGCAACCGGCGTGTCGCCGCGGGCGGCGACCCGCACGTTGATCTGGCGGGTGGCGTCACTTATCTCGCGGCCGCGGACGGTCACGCGCTTGCGCTCACCCTCACGGTCCGGGTCGTAGCCGGTGCCACCCTCAAGCAGGAGTTCGGTCAGTGACGAGCCCGCCACGTCGGCACGCATCGGCCGGCCGGCGTCGTCGGAACCGCCGGTGAGTTCGAGCGTGTAGCCGTCGAGACCGACGGCGCTCCCGTCGACCTCCTCGCCGATCTCCCGGCCGATAAAGCGGTTTGCGCCCTGGTCGGCGGCGTCTACCTGATAGGTCATGCCGTCCTCGGGGTCCGAGACGGTGACGGTAAACTCTGCCATTACCCGCAAAAAGCCGGCCGAGCGTTAAAAACGCATGCTTTCGGGCCTACGAGTCATCGGGACAGGCCACTTCTCGCCCAGCGGAGGGCATCGAATATCTGTAGTGCCCTCCGCAGTCCGCCCTAGGGGAATCAGTGGCGCCAACTCGTCACGACGGTGCTGTTCGCGTTTCTCCTCGTGTTCGGCATCGGCGTCGCCGGCCGCCGGCGCCTCTACGAGGGCGCCCGGGTCGCGTCCGCCGTGTTCGTGGCGTACCTGGTGGCCGCGGTGGCTGTCTGGTCCGACGCCGTGCCCTGGTCGGGCGACACCTGGGGGTGCTGTGTGCCCCGTCGCCTCGCTCAGGCCGGTTCGACGCCGACGACCGTCGACACCCGGGCGTTCTCCTTCAGCAGGAGGCCCGCACCGCCGACCGACAGGGGTACCCGGTCCAACTCGGTAACGGCGAGTGTCGGGTGTGACGCGCCACGGGCCCGGAGTTCGTCGCGGGCCTGTACCGTGAGTGTCAGGCCCTCGACGGCGACCGACTCGTTGTACTCAAGCAGGTACTGACCCGAGTCGAGGTGCCACCACGCGTAGTCGTCGTCACCGTTGCGCTTCCGTGTCGGGTGTGCCTCGACCGCGGCCGGCTCGAGTTCGCCCCCGCCAAAGTCCACCCGACCCGGCCGGGTCACCTCGGACACCGCGGCCGCAGTCAGGTCTACCCCCCGCCCTTCGGTCTGGGTCGGCTCGTGGAGGATGCCGTCGACGAACTGGGTGTACTCCATACAGACGGCTGACACGCGCAACTGAAATAGGTCGTGTGTCGTCCCGTGGCCGCCGCCGGTCCCCGGGCGGGGTTTTTTGTCCCGTAGCCGAGAACGGAGGCGTATGCTGGAGTGGCCTGACGCGACGCTCTACGAGGGGCTCCGGGCAGTTGCGGACCGGACCCCCGACGCGACCGCCCTGCACTTCCGGGGTGGACGGACGACCTACGCGGAGCTGCTGGCCGACAGCGAAGCGCTGGCTCGCGGGCTGGCGGCGCTCGGTGTCGGGGCCGACGACCGGGTGGCGGTCTGGCTGGGTAACCGCCCGGAGTGGGTGACGGCACAACTCGCCGCCGCCCACCTAGGGGCTGTGGTGGTCGCTGTTAACACCCGGTACCGGACCCACGAACTCGAGTATATGCTCGAGGACTCGGGGTGTTCGGTGCTGCTCACCGAGGAGTCCTTTCTCGGGAACGACTATCTCGGGATGCTCGCCGATGTCGTCCCCGAGGTCCGCGACCAGCCCCCGGAGGAGTTCGACCCCGACAGTGTCCCCTCGCTGACAGCCGTCGTCGGGCTGTCGACGCACCCGGAGTTCCCGGCGGTCCGCGGGTACGACGCGGTCCTCGACCGGGGCGCGGAGCCCGCGGGTAACACCGGCCCCGAGCCAGCCACCGACCCGGAGGCACCGGTGACGGTCTTCTACACGAGCGGGACGACCAGCGACCCGAAAGGCTGTCTTCAGTCCAGCCGGTCGGTGTTGAACCACTCCTACAACGTCGGCAGCCACCTCGGGCTCGGGTCCGAGGACGTCGCACTCGGCGTGCTCCCGTTCTGTGGGGTCTGGGGGTACAACACCATGTTGAGCGCGCTTTCCCGGGGGCTCCCGCTGGTCGTCCAGACCCACTTCGAGCCGGAGCGGACCCTCGACCTGATCGAAACGCACGGCGTCACCTACTGTAACGCACAGGCGGTGATGTTCGACCGGATGCGCCGGGCGGAGCACTTCGACACCGAACGGGTCGGAACGCTGCGACGCGGTGTGACCGCCTTTCTCACGATGGGGGTCGACGGCGCGGTCTTCGAGGACCTGGAGGCCGCGTTCGGCCTCCCGCTGGTCCAGCCCTACGGCATCTCCGAGGGCAACAGTATGGTCTTCGTCGGCGACCCCGAGGACCCTCTCGAGCAGCGCAAGCGGGTCGGCGGCCCGCCGATTCACCCGGACGCGGCGGTCCGTGTCGTGGACCCCGAGACCGGCACGGAGGTGCCCCCAGGTGAGGAGGGCGAACTCTGTCTGCGGGGGTACAACGTCATGAACAGCTACCACGACAAGCCAGAGCAGACCGCCGCGGCCGTCGACGACGAGGGGTGGCTCCACACCGGCGACCTGGGGGTGCGTGACGAGGCGGGCTACTGCTACTACCGGTCGCGGCTGGACGACGCACTCCGGGTCCGGGGCTTTCTGGTCACGCCACGGGACATCGAGACCGCCCTCAACGGACAGCCCGGTGTCGACCAGGCACAGGTTGTCGGCGCGGCCCACCCCCGCCACGGTCAGGTGCCTGTTGCCTTCGTCATCCGCGACGACGAGAGCCTGGACGCGGCGACCCTCCAGGACTCGCTGGCCGGCGAGGTGGCCGACTACAAGTGTCCCGCGGACATCGAGTTTGTCGAGGCGTTCCCCCGGACAGAGGGGCCCCACGGCGCCAAGGTCCGGAAAGGAGAGCTCCGCGAGCGGGTAGCGGACCGGTACAAGGGGTGAACACGCGAGTCGGCGATGACAGGCCGGTGACCGTTGGGGCTGTTGTGCGTGTCAGTCGGTCGCAGGGGCAGGCGTCTCGCCGGGCGTCCCGCCCGCCGGCAGGCGGCCCCGGCTGTAGAGGACGTACAGGGCCGCGACGAGAACGCCAACGCCGACGGCGAGCCCGCGGAAGACGGCGGTGTAGCCCAGCCCCCGCGAGACGGCCACCCCGACCGCCCCCGAGCTGAGTGCCTGAACAATCATCATCGTTGCGGAGTAGAGGGCGTAGGCGCTCCCGCGGTGGCGGTCGGGCAGCGCGCTGAGCATGTAGGTGTCCATCACCGGAAAGAGTGCGTGGACGGCGAAGCCGAGGACGAGGCTGACAGCGGCGACGGCAACGACGCCGCTCGCGGCCGTGAGTGCGAGGGTGCAGACGACGAAACTGGCGATAACCCCGAGGATGAGCGGGACATTTGGCACCCGGTCGGCCAGCCGGCCGGTCAGGAAGAAGGCAGGGACGCCGGCCGCGAACATCCCCGAGAGCAACAGCCGGCCGGTCGCGGGGTCGACCCCCTTCACCACGGTGAGATAGTCCCCATAGAGGTTGAACAGCCCGTTCCAGAGGAAGCCGGCGGCGCCGATGAGGACGACACCGGTGAGGATTAGCCGCCACTGCGCGCGGGCCGCCGCCCGGAGGCTGCGGTCCTCGACGCCGACCGAGGGGAGGGTCGTCCGACGGGCTGTCAGGACCAGCGCGACCGTCGCGAGGAGCGCAGCCCCCGAAACAATGAAAAATGTCGTCTCCCACCGGCCGACAACCAGGAGCCCGCTCAGGAGCACCGGGGCGGCGACCGCGGCCAACTGGCTTGCCGCGCCGTGGAGCCCGATTGCGCTGCCGACGCGCTCGCGGAACAGCTCGCTGACCAGCGGGTTGGCCGCGATGAAGTAGACGCCACTGGAGAGCCCCATCGCGAACGCGCCGGCAGCCAGGAGTGGCACGGAGTCGGCAAAGGCGGTCCCCGCAGCCGCGACGGCGAGGACCGAGCCCGCGGCCGCGACGACGTGGTGGCGGGGAAACCGTGTCAGGAGGTATCCGGTGGGCAGCCGAGGGGCGGCGCTGCCGAGCCAGGCGGCACTGGTCACCACACCCAGCGAGGCCGCGGGGACACCGAACTCGGCGGCGACCGGCTGGACCAGCGGGGCAAAGACCACCCGCGCGAGGTTCACCAGAAAGACCATCGCACAGAGCGAGCCAAAGAGGCTGCGCCGGGACACTGTGCGGATGTCGTCGCCGGCGGTCTTGAATCGACCGAACTCCGTGTCACGCGGGAGTCCGGACGGGACGGTGTCGCCGCCGTCCGAACAAACTCTAATACGGGCCCATCCTACCGTGGGGTATGCCAGCACCAGTAGGCAGCCACCACGCACCGGCTATTGCGCGGAACCCGGGGCGAACCGGTGGCGAGGAGGTCGCTGAACGGGGCTCGCGGCCGAGCCCCCCAGGACAGTTCGACACCGGGCGCGAGACAGGGGTGGCCGGATGACGGCGTACCGGTTCGAGTACGAGCCCGGCGCGGTCCGCTACGGGGCGGGTGCAGCGGGTGACCTCGACGACGAGTTGGCGTCACTGGGCGCCGAGCGGGCGCTGGTCGTCAGCGGGCAGACCGTCGGCACCACCCCCGAGGTTATCGACCCTGTGTGCGAGGGGCTGGGCGACCGGCTGGCCGGTGTTCGTGCCGAGACCACCCCAGACAAGCTGGTTAGCACCGCGCTCGACGTCGTCGAGGCGATGGAGGCCGAGGGCGCGGACGCGCTGGTTGGGCTGGGCGGGGGCAGCAGTATCGACGTGTCCAAGGCCGCAGCGGCGGTCGCCAGCAAGGACGGCGCCGACCGGGCGGCGGTCGGTGCGGAACTCGAGGAGACCGGCACCATCGCCGTCGAGGGTGAGACACCGCCGGTCGTCGCCGTGCCCACCACGCTCGCGGGCGCGGACCTCTCGCAGGTTGCAGGGATCAACGCCGACCCGGTGACCTGCCCGGTCGAGGGGCGCGTCGACGGCGGGCTCTCCGACCCGGCACTGATGTCGGCCGCGGTCGTCGGCGACCCGGAGCTGGTCGCTACCACCCCCGGGTCGGTCCTCACGGCGTCGGCGATGAACGGCTTCGACAAGGGTATCGAGACGCTGTACACCAGCGCCGCGACCCCGTTTACCGACGCGACGGCGGTCCGCGGGCTGAGCGTCCTGACCGACGCGCTCCCGGCCCTCGGCGACAGTGTCACCGTCGAGACCGCCGCACCGTCGCTGGAGGGGTTACTCCTGGTCCAGTACGGCATCTCCCGGCCCGACGGCGGCACCCTGGGGCTGATCCACGCCTTCGGGCACGGGCTGACGGCATACTCCGACATCCAGCAGGGCGCGGCCCACGCCGTCATCGCCCCCCACGCGCTGCGGTATCTCTTCGGCGAGGTCGACGGCCGTCGGGCGCTACTCGCGGAGGCGCTGGGCGTCGACGACGCGGACGACCCAACCGAGGCCGTCGTGGCGGCCGTCGCCGACGTGCGCGACGGGCTCGGGCTCCCCACGCGGCTGCAGGACACCGACGGGCCCGAGCCCCACCAGTTCACCGATGTCGCGCGCGCAGTCGTCAACGACCGGCTGATCGTGAACCTCCCCGAGGGGCTGGAGCTGACCGTCGGGGACATGGAAGGGGTCCTCGAGGCCGCGTACTGAGCCGGCCACGACACCGGATATCGCCGCGGACAGGGCGTCCCCCGGCGGAACTTTTCAGTCAGGCAGTCTCCGGTACGGTCTGTGTCGGTTTCCGGTAGCGCTCGGCTACTGGCTGCCGGTTCGTGGGATGTATTCGCCGGAAGCACAATAACCGGCACAGCGGACGGTCTCCGCCATCGTTTTACTCCTGCACTCATGCAAATAGGTATGGAGTACCACGACTCCGAGAAAGCAAAGGAGGTCGCGACGAGGGTCGAGGCGTTCATGGAGGAGGAGGTGCTTCCCCGCGAGCGGGAGGCGCTTCGCACCCGTAACCTGGTTTCCGAGTCGGAGATCCACGACTTCTGGGAGCAGGCAAAGGAGCGAAACCTGTTCGCGCCACAGGTGCCCGAGGAGTACGGCGGGCAGGGGCTTGGCTTCCGGGATATGCTGCCGTCCTTCGAGCAGGTCGGTCGGTCGCTGATGGGTGCGCTCTCGATCCGCGCGAACGCCCCCCAGGAGGGGAACATGCACACCATCGAGATTGCGGGCACCGAGGAGCAAAAGGAGGAGTATCTCCGGCCGCTCGTCCAGGGGGATATCCAGACCGCTTTCTCGATGACCGAGCCAAACCAGGGTGCGGGCTCGGACCCGAAGATGCTCCGAACCACCGCCGAGAAGGACGGCGACGAGTACGTCCTCAACGGTCACAAATGGTGGACCTCCGACGGGTACAACGCCGACGTCCTGCTGGTGATGGCCCGGACAGACATGGACGCCCACCCCTACGAGGGGACCTCGCTGTTTCTGGTGCCGACGGACCTCGACGGCGTGGAGATCGTCCGCAACATCCCGCATCTCGGCGGACACGGGATCGTCGACGTAAACCGAGGCCACGCCGAGGTCAAGTACCAGAACGTCCGCGTCCCCGAGGAGATGCTGCTCGGCGAGGAGGGTGGCGGCTTCCGGCTCGCCCAGCTTCGGCTCGGTGGCGGCCGGCTGACCCACTGTATGCGGTACTCCGGGATGGCCGAGCGTGCCCTCGAGATCTCGAAGTCGTACCTCCAGGACCGGGAGGGCTTTGGGGAGTCGCTGTCGGACAAGCAGGCGCTGCGCCACCGGATCGCCGACGCCGAAACCGACCTGCACGCCGCCCGGACGATGGTCCGGCACGCCGCTCGCGAACTCGACAACAGTGACGCCCGGATCGAGGTCGCGATGTCCAAGACCTTCACCGCAAACGTCACAAACGAGATCATGGACCTGGCGGTCCAGTGTCTCGGCGGTCACGGCATCAGCAAGGACCTGCCCGTCGCGCACTTCTACGAGAGTGTCCGGCCGTTCCGGATCGTCGACGGCGCCGACGAGGTCCACCGCCGTACCATCGCCCGCAACGCCTTCGAGGACGTCTACGACGAGGACATCGAGAACGTCGTCCGGTTCGACGACGAACTCGACAAGACCGAGTAGCCACGGCAGCCACGCGTCCCCGGCGGCTTGCGACCCGAACTTTACGTTTTCGACCAGGTAGCTTCAAGTAACTGCCGCGGCCGCTCAGGGTATGGAGATCGGGACAGTGCTTCCTACCCTCGAACTCGGGCCGGACCCGGTGCCGTTGCGCGCGTACGCAGACGGGGTCGAGACGGCCGGCTACGGTCACATCCTGGCCTCTGACCACGTACTCGGGGTCGACCCCGACCGGGACTGGGACGGCCCCTACGACAACAGCGACCTGTTCCACGAGCCCCTGACCACGCTCGCACACCTCGCGGCGGTCACCGACGACCTGGGCTTTGGAACGTCGATTCTCGTTCTTCCACAGCGACAGACCGCCCTGGTCGCAAAGCAGGCCGCCCAGGTCGACCGCTTTTGCGGTGGAGGGTTCCGGCTGGGTGTGGCGGTCGGTTGGAACCCCCTGGAGTACGTCGCGCTCGGCGGGGAGTTCGAGGACCGGGGGCCACGGATGACCGAGCAACTGGACGTCCTCGAGCGGCTCTGGACCGAGGCGGCCGTCGAGTTCGAGGGCCGGTTTCACGACCTCCCGGGCGTGGGGATCAATCCCCGGCCCGAGGGGTCGGTCCCGCTGTGGCTGGGTGGGACGGCCGACCCGGTCAAACGGCGGATCGCCGAGAAGGGTGACGGCTGGATCCCGCAGTTCGACCCCGCCGAGGACCCAGGTGAGGCCGAGGCCGAACTCGCCGACCTCTACGGGTACGTCGAGGCGGCCGGTCGTGAGCCCGATGCGGTGGGCCTCCAGGGTCGGATGGCGGTCGCACCCGACGACCCCGACGAGTGGGTCAGGCAGGCGGAAGCCTGGCAGGACCTCGACGCCGACTTTCTGGCGGTTACCACCCAGGGACAGGGGCTAGACGGTGTCGACGAACACCTCGACCTCCTGGGGACGGTCGCCGGGACGCTTGCCGACGTGGGCTTGCTCGAGCCCTCGCGGGACCGACTGTCGGATAGATAGCTTTTACTGGCGCCTGCTCGCCCGTCCGGACGTGGACGCCAACGACCGGACACTGACCGCGTTTGCGATGTTGGGCCACGCCACCTTCCACACCTACGAGCTGGTGATCCCGGTGTTCGTGGCCATCTGGATCGACGCGTTCACCGCGTCACCGGCGCTGTTGGGGCTGGTCGCCGGCGCGAGCTACGGGCTGGTTGGCGTCGGGGCTCTCCCCAGCGGCGTGCTCGCGGACCGGGTCGGCTCGAAGCGGCTGATACTGGTCTGTCTGGTCGGGATGGGGGCTGCCTTCGGGCTGGTGAGCGTCGCGCCCACGCTACCGGTCTTGGCGGTTGCCCTGCTCCTGTGGGGGGCGGCGGCGAGCATCTACCACCCGGCCGGGCTGGCGCTGCTCAGCCGCGGGGTAAAGGCCCGCGGGACCGCCTTTGCCTACCACGGCGCGGCCGGCAACGTCGGTGTGGCGGTGGGGCCGCTGCTCGCGGCGGTGTTGCTGATTGTGTTCGACTGGCGGGCAGTCGCCGCTGTCCTGGTCATCCCGGCGTTTCTGGCGGCACTGGCCGGCTGGCGCCTGGAGTTCAACGAGACCGCGGGCAGCGCCGCCCGGGACGCCCCCGTCGACTCCGGCACGCCCGACAGCTTCGGGGGGTTTCTGACCGACTCGCGGCTCCTGTTCACCGGCGGCTTCGTCCTCGTGCTGGTGGTCGGCGTGCTCTACGGGCTCTACTACCGGGGGGCGGTCACCTTTCTGCCGGAGGTGCTGGCCGGCCTCCCGCTGTTCGAACCCGTCGAGGTGTACGGCCGGTCGGTTGCGCCCAGCCAGTACGTCTACTCCGGGCTGCTCCTGCTCGGCGGCGGCGGCCAGTACGCCGGCGGGTGGCTCGTCGACCGGCTCCCGGTCGAGCGGGTGCTGGTCGGGAGCTACACCGCACTTACACTCATTGCGCTGGTGTTCCTCCCCGCCGCGGACGCCGGGCTGTGGCCGCTGTTGACCGTCGCCGCCGCCTTCGGGTTCTGTGCCTTTCTCGTCGCGCCGGTCAACCAGGAGGCCATCGCGGCGTACTCCGGGGCTGACGTGCGCGGGCTCTCCTTTGGCTACAGCTACACCGCAATCTTCGGGGTCGGGGCGCTTGGCTCCTCGCTGGCCGGGCTCGTACTCACCCGGTCGACGTCGGCCGTTCTCTTCGTACTGCTCGCGGGGTTGGCCGGCTGTGCGGCGCTTCTGGCCGGCGCCCTCCTGGTCCGGTCCTGATCAGACCGTCCAGCCGACAAAGTCGTCCTCGGGTGTGACCCCCATCGCGTCCAGCGTCCGGGCGGTCGCGACGTAGTGGCTGGCGAGCATCGCCACACCGACGGCCGTCTCCACGTCGTAGCGGTCGACGACACGCTCGTAGTCGGCATCCCGCGGGTCGCCGTGGGTGACGCCGTGGGCGTAGGCCGCGAGGGTGGCGTCGTCGTCGTCGAGTTCGTCGAGGTGGCCCGTGCTGATGGCGTTGATCTCCGCGTCGGTGACACCGGCCTCCCGACCTAGCCGGACGTGCTGGTGCCACTCGTACTCGTGTTCGAGTGCGCGGGCGGCGGCGAGGATGACGACCTCCCGTTCGCGCTCCGGCAGAATCTCCCACAGCCGCGTGGAGTAGCGGAGATACCACTGCAGTTGTTTCGGGGCGTTTGCCATCCCACGGAAGATGTCCCCCTCGCCGACATCGTTCTCGGTGAACAGGTAACGGTACTCCTCGTCGACCTCCTCGGTCTCCAACAGCGGGACGCGTGCCATATCCGGGAGTGGGCGGGGGTCATCAAAAGGGCGCGGATACCGGGGCGGGCGAGGACACCCGAGCCCCGGACTCCTGGCTTCGAGGGTGCTCACCCGGCGGACTCGGTGTCTGCCTCGCGGCGCGCTATCATTCCGAGGCCGACCCAGGAGATGACGACGTCGCCGTCCTGGTTGACCCCCTCCATCCGTGTGTCGACGTAGCCCCGTCGGGGGTCACTCTCAGAGCGGCGTTTGTCGACGACCTCCGTACGGAGGTGTAGCGTGTCACCGGGTTTGACCGGCTGTTTCCAGCGGAGTTCGTCAACGCCGCGGGCACCCATACTCGCGCGGTCGTCGAGTTCGCCGTCGACGATCATCCGCATACAGATGGCGGCGGTGTGCCACCCCGAGGCGACGAGTTCGCCAAAGGCCGACTCCTGTGCGGCCTCCTCGTCGGTGTGAAACGGCTGGGGGTCGTACTTGCCCGCGAACTCGAGTATCTCCGCCTTGGTGACGTGGTACTCGCCGAACTCGTGGGTGTCGCCGGTCTCGATGTCCTCGTAGTATTTCATCGCCAGTCGTTCCGGGTGCGGCCGTCAAGAAGGTGTCGCGTCCTCAGTCGGTCGGGCTCTCGGCAGCCGGTTCGACGCCGTCGGCGGTCCGTTCCTTCCGGACCCGAAGGTAGAGCAGGAGTGCACAGAGGGTGGCCAGCAACCCCGCGGCGACGGCGATGGCAAAGGCGATCCGGTAGCCAAGCGCGGAGTAGACACGGGTGCCGTTGACCGTCTCGCCGGTCCAGTGGGCGTCAAGCGCCGCCCCGAGCACGACCGGGAACACCGCCGCGCCGACCCAGCCCATACTGTTGACCAGGCCGATGACGGTCCCGCTCGCGGCCTCGGGATGGCGCTCCTTCATCACGGTGTAGGCGAGTGGGATCCCGCCACGGAGCACCCGGGAGAACAGGAAGACCGCCCCCACCAGCAACAGGGGGATCGACCCAAAGACCGCAAAGACCGCCCAGGTCAGCATGAACATCACCGCCGAGAGGACGATGAACTCCGCGCGGCGGCCGACCTTGTCCGAGAGCCAGCCAAACAGCGTCGGCCCGACCATCCCGCCGACGTTCCCCGCCAGCAGGTAGACCGACGCCTCCGTCACGGAGATGCCGTAGGACTGGACGAGATAGGGGATCCCCCATAGCCCGAAGACCGTGATACCGACCCCCGTCATAAAAAAGAGCATAATCCCGAGCAGCCACGTCTCGGCCTCGCTGACAGCGTCTGTGACGTACCGTTTCAGGTCACTCGCGGTGACAGTCGGCCGGTCGGGGACGTTCTGGATCGGCTCTAACCCGGCCGCCTCCGGGGTGTCCTGCGAGAGGAGGACAACCCCGGCGGCGATGATGAGTCCTGCGACCCCGAGGCCGACGACCGTCCCGCGCCAGCCGACGGTGGAGATAGCAACAGCCAGCGGCGTGGTCGCGGCCAGCCCACCGAAGATACCGACGGTGAAGGTGACGCCCGTCATCGTCCCGAACTCGTCGGGTCGGTACCAGTTCGCACAGTACCGGAGCGCCGCGATAAAGAGAACACTCGCCCCGAACCCGACACAGAGCCGGCCGAGAAAGGCAACGGGGTAGGTGGTTGCCACGCCAAAGACGATAGCGCCGGCGCTCATCAGCCCCGTCCCGGTCGCGGCGATGGCCCGCGCCCCGAACCGGTCGGTCAACAGCCCCGCCGGCACCTGCAACAGCGCGTACAGGTAGAAAAACGAGGAGTGAAGCAGGCCGAGGCTGGTCGCGCTCGTGTCGAACGCCTGCATCAGCTGTTCGGAGAGGACGGCGGTCGACGTCCGGTGGAGGCTCACGAGGAAAAACGCCGAGACGAGCAGCCCCCAGCCCAGCCACCGGCGCTTGTACGGGTCCGAAAGCAGGTCCATCCGTGCTGTGGTTCGTCAGCATATCACATAAAACTCCCTCACCGGCGGCCGGGCCGTGACCGCCCGGCCTCGCCGGTCCTCGCGCCGCCGGACGATTTAAGCCCGAACCGGCGTTCGGACCCGCATGGTGGATGTCACCGTCACGCCCGTCGACAGAGGCACCATGCACCTCGACGAGAACTACGCCATCGAGCACGCCACCGTCGCCACGGCGAGCGAGCCAAACCCCGACGCCGAGCGTATCGCTGGCAAGGTCTACAATCTCGTGGTCGACCATCCCGAGGCGACGCTGCTGTGGGACACCGGCTCGCACCCGGCGGCCGGGGACGGACACTGGCCGGAGGCGCTCTACGACGCCTTCCAGCACACCGACGCGGCCGAGCGGACCCTCCCGACGGCGCTGTCGGAGGTCGGCTACAGTGTCGCCGACATCGACTGTGTCGTCCAGTCACACCTGCATATCGACCACGCGGGCGGACTCCACCACTTCGCCGGCACCGACACCCCGGTCTACGTCCACGAGGCGGAACTCAAGTACGCATACTACTCGGCAAAGACCGGCGAGGGGTCGGCGGGCTACCTCACCGAGGACTTCGACCACGACCTGCACTGGCGGGTGCTCCACGGCGACGAGACCCACTTCGAGGGGGTCGACTTTCTCCACCTTCCCGGCCACACACCCGGCCTCGTGGGGATGCGCGTGGATATCGACGGCTACGGGACGGCGCTGTTCATCGGGGACCAGGCCGACGAGCGGGCAAACTACGACGAGGGGATTCCGATGGGTGGCGGGCTCCTCTGGAGTAGCCACCACTGGCGCGAGAGTCTCCGACGGGTGAGAAACCTCCAGCGACGAACCGACGCCGACGTCTTCTGTGGCCACGCCGCCGAGGACTTCGAGCGGCTTCAGGGCGGACTTCCATAGCGGGTCGTCACGGGGTGGAACAGCCCGACCCGAACACCGATCTACCGGCCCCGCGAAGCCCGCGGCCATGGTCACCTACGACCGCGACGGCCCGGTCGCCGTCATCGGTATCGACCGCCCGGACGTAAAGAACGCCATCGACAACGAGACCGCACTCGCGCTCCGGGAGGCCTGGAAACGGTTCGCCGCCGGCGAGCGGGCGCCGGCTCAGAACAGGACGGTGCCGTGGTGGCGGTCCCGCTCGGTGCGGCGCTTATCCGCGAAGGCGTCGAGCCGGTGGAGCAGTTGCTCGCGCAGGTCACCCGCGGGGAGGAGTTCGTCGACCTGCATCCGGGCGGCCTGCGTGCGGATGTCGATGCGCTCGTCGAACTCCGCTTTCACCTCCTCGACAAAGGCCGCCCGTTCCTCGGGGTCCATCTCGGCCATCTCCCCGCCAAAGAGGGCGTGGACGGCCGCGTCGGGCCCCATCACCGAGACCTCCGCCGAGGGGAGCGCGAGCGTGGCGTCGGCGCCGAAGGCCGGGCCACACATGGCGTAGATCCCGGCGCCGTAGGCCTTCCGGGTGATGACACAGAACTTCGGCACCTGGGCGTTCGAGGTGGCGTAGATGAACTTCCGACCGCGCTGGAGCACCCCCTCGCGTTCGACCTTCGAGCCGACCATGAACCCCGGCGTGTCACAGAGGTAGACCAGCGGAATCCCGTAGGCGTCACACACCCAGACGAACTCCGCGGCCTTCTCGGCGGCGTCGGGAAAGATGGCGCCGCTTTTCTCGGTCGGCTGGTTTGCCACCAGACCTACCGGCCGGCCGCCCATATGTGCAAAGCCGGTGACGACCTCCGGCCCGAACCGGGGTTTGAGCTCGAAAAACGAGCCACGGTCGGCGAGGCGGGCGATGACGTCGTGGACGTCGTACGCCGCGTTCGGCTCGTCGGGGATGAC
>JBLGCN010000012.1:0-15586 GCA_047617405.1 Natronomonas sp. | reverse complement strand
AGACAGTTAAAAAGACCGGGCCCGGTGTGACCGCGAGCACCCACAGTTCGGTCTGTCTGATCCGGTAGACCGACCGTCCGGTCAGCAACTCGAGCGCGCTCGCAACCAGCGGCCCCGGCGTCGGCGTTTCGGGCAACGAGAGCAGATAGACAACCAGGCCGCCGACGAGCAGGGAGAGGGCGAGCCATGCGACCGTCCTGACCCGTAGCCGCCGGGAGACCGGCACAGCAACCAGCGCCGTCCCCCCGACCAGCGCCAGGAACGGCTCCTGTCCGCCGGTCACCGACACGACGCCGTAGAGGATACTCAGAAACGAGAACAACAGCCCGGCGACCCCCACGAGCGCGAGTGCCCGTGACGACCACAGCCGGTCGGCGGCCCGGCCGAGCCACGTGACTCGCCGGTCTGCGGACACCCGGTCCTGCCCCGACCCGCGGCTCACGTGGGCGACACCCCCTCGGCAACCCGGTCGGCGGTGACCGCCGCAAAGTCGTGGCGCCGGTCACCGACCTGGACTGTTGTCCCGCGGTCGGTCGCCCGTATCGAGATGCCGGCGGCCTCGTGGCGGTGGTCCGGGAGGGGGCCGCCGTCGGTCTCGGCGAGCAGCCGGAGGACGTTCCCCCGGTGCGTCTCACCCTGGCCGGCCGGGATGTCGCCGTCGGCGAGGGTCACCGATACCGGCCGGTTGGCGTCGAGTGCGAGGCCGGCGACGGTGGCGACGGCGCTGGCCATCTCGTCGGCGTTGTCCGCCGTGGCGCCGGCAGCAATCTCGACCGTCTCGTCGGTCCGCCCCGACGAGAACTCCATGACCAGAAACTCATCGCGCTTGGCGCTTGACTTCCAGTGGACGTTTCGGAGCGGGTCGCCGGGGACGTACTCCCGCAGGCGGTCGAACTCCTGGCGCTCGGCGACCGCGTCCTCCGAGAGCAGCGAGGCGAGCGACGCGCCCGTGATGGTGTACCGGCGGGGATAGACAACCACCCCGCCCGGGACCGGCGCCTCGACGCCGCGGGCGACCAGACCCAGCGGCCCACGCTGGACGACCGTGATCCGGGAGAACTGGTGAACACCGCGCTCCTCGAGCGTGACCGTGCGCTCGAGCGTACAGGGCATGTCGACCGTCGCGTCGACGGCCGCGCCGGCCAGGCCGTCGGGCAACGGAATCCGGACCCTCGCCAGTGCCTGGCCCTCAAGTTGGACCCGGAGCTGACGGGTCTGGTCGGGGAATCCGGGTCGCATCGGGCTGACCGAGACCGTCGGCAGCCCGGCCCGGGACAGTTGGAGGGCACCGACCCCGACCGCAACCACCAGCGGGGCGGCGACGGCGTTTAGCGCGCGCGCACCCGAGAGGACGGCAAAGAGGGCGGCGAGGCCGACGACACAGACCACGCCCCACCCGCGGAGTGTCAGACGCATGCTACTCGACGGGAACCCGTTCCAGCGCGTCGGCAACGAGCCCCTGACCGGTGTGGTCGGCGTCGGCCCGTATCCGGTGTGCGAGCACTACCTCGGCTTCCGTCTGGATGTCGTCCGGAACAACGTAGTCCCGGCCGTCGAGCACGGCACGCGCCTGAGCGGCGCGTAACAGCGCGATACTCCCCCGGGGGCTGACCCCGATAGCGGCCTGCTCGCGGGTGTAACCCGCCAGCCGGGTAGCGTACTCCCGGACCTGCGAGGCAACGGTGACGCTCGCAGCTGTCTTCCGGGCGGCCGACAGGTCGGCGAGCGTGGTGACCGGCTCCAGGTCCTCGATAGGGTGGTGACCGACCACGCGGCCGAGCAGTTCGACCTCCTCGTCCTCCCCGGGGTAGCCGAGCCGGAGTTTCTTCATGAAGCGGTCCACCTCCGCCAGCGGGAGGTCGTAGGCGCGGTCACCCTCGACGGTGTTCTGTGTCGCAATCACGGTAAACGGGTCCGGGACCGTGTGGGTCTCGCCGTCGACAGTCACCTGTTCCTCCTCCATCGCCTCCAGCAGTGCCGACTGGGTCTTCGGTGGAGCCCGGTTGATCTCGTCGCCAAGCACCACGTTCCCGAAGATGGGGCCGGGGCGGAACTCGAAGCTATTGTTCTTTTGATTGTAGACGTTGACGCCGGTGACGTCCGAGGGCAGCAGGTCAGGGGTGAACTGGACGCGCTTGAACGTCCCGTCGAAGGACTCGGCGACGGCGCGGGCGAGCATCGTCTTGCCCACACCGGGGACATCCTCCAGCAGGATGTGCCCCCGACCCAGCAGCCCCGTCATGATGTGTTCGACCTCGTCGTGGTGGCCCACGATGACACGCTCGACGTTCTCGACGACGTCGGCGACCACCGCGCTCGCCGCCTCGACTCCACGGCCGGCTGTCGGTCCCGAGCCGTCTCCCTGCTCGGCGTCGTGCTCGGTGTCCGTGTCGGTGTCTGTCATGGGTGTGCGACCGTAGCGAGCGCCCGGATCGGTGGCGGCCGTCGCCCGCCGCTCGCACGGGGATGTGCTACCGTCCGTTGGGTGTCCGGGTTAGTAAGGATACTGCCTCTGTGTGGCTGTCACAGCTACCCCGGGTCGGCTGTTGCCAACCTCACCACTCCTTGCACGCCGGACAGACCAGCCCCGCCTCGCCGCGCCAGCGCTCCCGGACGGACTCGCCACAGGCCGCACACTCGCCCGTGCCGGCAGCGTACGTCGTCTCGGCTGACTCGACGGCTGCCGGGTCGGTCCGCGCCGTCTCCGCCGCTGTGTCGGAGGCCGCCTCCGACTGTGCCGGGTCCGCTGGCGCCTCACCCGCCGTGTCCGGGTCGGACGGCGCCGTCTCGCCCGATTCGGACCCCTCGGTGTCGAGAAAGTCGTCGAGTGACCGGTTCTCCATATCCACACCGGGGGCCGGACAGGCTTAGCGGTGACGGGGTCGGCCGACGCGGAGAGACAGCCACAAGTAATCCCGGCCGCAAACGAATGATATGAACCTGCTCGTAGAGCTCATCCGGAGCATCCTCAATATGCCTGGCGAGTTCGCGGTCGTCGCCACCCACGACCCGCTGTCCGCGCTACTGATGGCGTTCGGCGGGCTGTTCGTGCTCGTGTCCGTCGGCTACTTCGGCGTGCTCGCGTTCGGTGCGGCCGCCAACTTCGTTACCGGCGGGCCAGACGCAGAGCCTCGCGAGCCAACCCGATAGCCTCACCCGGCTCGGGGCCGAGCGGCGACCCGACGACGAGGCTGTCGGCTGTCTCAAGCAGGGCCGCGAACCGCTCGGCAACCGTTTCCGGGGTGCCCGCGACCGAGAAGGCGTCTATCATCCCCTCGCTCACCGTTCCGAACGCTTCGGTAAACTCCCCGGCGGCGACCCGCTCGCCGATAGTCGCCGCCCGCTCGGGGTCCAGCCCGTGCCGCTCGAGGACCGGGTCGGGGGCGCTGCCGGCGATGAACGCGACCGGCGGGCGGGCGGCCTCGCGGGCTGTGGCCTCGGTGTCTGCGACGCTGACGCTCGCGTAGGCCGCGAAGTCGAAGTCCCCGCGCGCGGCGGGTCGCTCCTCGAGCCCCTCGGCGACGCGCTCGGCCGCCCACGCGATATCGCGGGGGTGTGAGCCGTTGTAGAGCACGCCATCGGCGTACTTGGCGGCCATCCGGGTCATGTGGGGCCCCTGTGCGCCGACGTAGACGGGGACCGAGCCCGCCTCGTAGTTCAGCCCGGCGTCGACCGCCTCGAACGTCCCGTCGTGGTCGACACGCTCGCCGTTCCAGAGGGTCCGGGCAACCTGCATCGTCTCGAGCACCAGCCGGAGCGGGCTGTCAGGGTCGAGGCCGAGATTCGAGAGGGTGGCGGCGTCCCCGGGGCCGACGCCAAAGACGCCGCGGCCGTCCGCGAGTTCGTCCAGGGTCGCCATCCGCGAGGCCAGCGTCACCGGGTGGGTCTCGGCGGGGTTGACGATACCGGGTCCCAGCCGGAGTCGGTCGGTGGCGCGGGCCATCTCGGTGAGCGCGACAAACTCGTCGCGGTTGTTGTAGTGGTGGCTGACAAAGGCGGTGTCGAAGCCCTCCTGTTCGGCGGTTACGGCCCACTCGCGCAGTTGCGAAACAGGGTGCTCCGGCGTGAGTTCGATAGCGTCCATCAGTTGTTCGATAGTGGGCCGGCGCAGGCATGAGGGTTCTGTCCTGGCGTCGACTCCCCGGGGGGCGGCCGCCCTCACTCCGAGTAGTACGCACGGACCGCGGGGCGTATCAGGTCGTCGTCAGGCGTGCGAAAGAGGTCGTCGTCGCCGGCATGGTCGCCAAAGTCAAAATCCCGGACGACGGCGACGGGCGTCCCGCCGGCACCCTCGCCGGTCACGAGGTTGGCCGCCCCGGCGAGTTCGTCCACGACGGTCTGGACGGTGGCCTCCATCTCCCGGCCCTCCCGGTCGCGTTCGCCGCGCCAGTCCCGGGCGGCGGGGAGTCCGGCCCACCCGAGCGCGACCCCTCGCTGGCCGTACCGGAACGGCCGACCGGAGGTGTCGGTGACAATCACGCGCGCCCCCAGCCCCTCCCGCAGCCGTTCGGCACTCGCCGTCGGGTCCGCCGGGAGCAGGAGGAGGTCGGCCCCGGGGACGTTCGAGCGGTCGACCCCCGCGTTGACCGTGATGTGGCCAAAAGGTGTGACCGCGAGCATGATCGGCCGGTCCATCAGCAGTTCCTCGCTCGCCTCGATGACCGCCTGCGCAAAGCGAGGGTCCTTGCCCTCACCGGCCTCCGCGGCGGCCTGGGTCGCGATAGCCCGCGCACGCTCGCCGGCCTCGTACTCCGCGAGGTCGGCCCGCCGGTTCTCGGCTTTCGAGACGACCGTGCTCGCGACACAGACCACATCGTCAGGCCGCAGGTCCACCCGTTCGGCGACCATCGCGGCGAGGTCCTCCCCCGGCTCGACCTCGGGTAGCCCGTCGACGGCGAAGACGTTCATACCGCTTGTTCGTGCGGGGAATAAAAAGCCCGCTGTCCGCGGGCCGTCACCCGGCGTCCGAGGACCGAAATCCACTCCTGGGAGCGTGTCACCGACTCGGGTATGGACGACATCTCGACGCCTGACGACCGAGAGGACCGCGAACGGTTCGCCGCGGTGGCCCGTGAAGCCGCGACCGACGCGGGCGCCTTCCTCCGGGGTCGCTTCGCGGAGGGGGCGTTAGACGCCGAGTACGGTGCCGGCGACGTGAAGACGGCGGCCGACCGCGGCGCGGAACGGCGGGTGCTGTCGGTGCTGCGGGAGGCATACCCCGGCCACGCGGTCAGGGCCGAGGAGTCCGGCCACCACGAGGGTAGCGGTGAGGCGGACAGCGACTACCGCTGGGTGGTCGACGCCCTCGACGGGACGAACAACTTCGCGGCCGGCGTCCCGACCTTCGGCGTCGCGGTAACACTGCTCGACGGCGACGGGCCGCTCGTCACGGCGGTGACGGTGCCCGTCCTCGGGGACACCTACCTCGCCCGGCGAGGCGGCGGTGTCACCTACAACGGCCGGCCGGTCACCGTCGAGGACGGGGACAGCATCCCGCCCACCCACGCCACCGTCGCGTCGGTCGTCGGCGCGCCGGTGCTCGCCGACGACGGCCTCGCCGACCGCCACCGCGGGCACGTCCGGGCGGTCCGGGGGGTCTGCAAGCGCGTCGTCGAGACGTGGGCGCCGGTCGTCTACTGGGGGCTACTGGCGCGGGGCCGGGTCGACGGCTACCTCACCTTCCACCCCGACGAGCGCGAGCAGGTCGCCGGCGAGTTGCTGGCCGGGGAGGCCGGCTGTCACCGGCGGGCGGACGGCCCACTCGCCGTGTTTGCCCGCGACGAGCGGACACTTGAGGCCCTGTGGGACGCGCTACCCTGAAACCGACGACACGTGTCCCGGATTACTCGACTGTCAGGTCACCGCTGCTGTCCCCCTCGCTGTCCTCGTCCCACTCGACCTCGAACTCGACGCTGAGTTCGCCTGGGCTGCCGTCACCGGCGTGTTCGCGCTCGGCTTTCACCTCGAACTCGGCCGTCGGGGGTGGCGCGAGGGTGACTGACTGGTCGCCGGCCTGCAGCGTGAGGGCGTCACCGGCAGCCAGGTTATCGGCGACCTGTCGGAGGTAGTCGGCGATTGACTCACGGGTCTGTTTGCTCTCGGACTCGAAGAGGACATCTTCCATGCTGGGGGGAGACGGTCGGCGAATATAAGCCTACCTCGCCGCAGACGGCTGTGGACGGGCGTCGCCGGTCTCACCGGGACTCGTGGCGCTGGACCGCGAGGCCGTCGTCGTCCGGTCGGGCCGTCAGCATGGTTGCCAGGTCGGCCGGCCAGGCACCGGTCGCGCTCCCGGGGTTGAGCAGGCGAACCCCGTCACGGATGGTGTCGAGTGGCTCGTGGGTGTGGCCACCGACGACAACATCGGCGTCGACATCCCGGCCGGCCGCCGTCAGGCGTCTCTGGTACCCCCGCGGCGAGCCGGCGCCGTGGGTGACTGCCAGTGTGACACCGCCGACCTCGACGGTCGCCGACCGCGGCAGACCGACCTCGGGGTCAGTGTTACCGGCCACCGCCGTCAGGTCGGTCGCCAGGCTCTCCACGTCCGCAAGTGCCCCAGCGCTGTCGACGTCGCCGGCGTGGACGACGCGGTCGGCCCGCCGGAGCCGGTCCCGGAAGGGGTCCGGGATGGCCGACGCACGGGAGGGAATGTGGGTGTCGCTGATGATAGCCAGTTCCATGTGGTCGGGACGGGCGGCCGACAGAAGCCCACCGCGGAGCCGGCAAGGCTTGAGTGGGTCGGCGACAAACCGCAGGCATGGCGACGGCGGTCGTGACCTGCGTTCTGCGCAACGAAGCGGAGGTGCTCCTGTTTCGCCGGGGCGAGACGGTGGGTCCCGGCCAGGGGCTGTGGGGTGGGGTCACCGGCCGCGTCAAGGACAGCCCGGACAGGGCGGCCCGCAGGCAGGTCCGCGGGGAGACCGGGCTTGACACCACAGACCTCGCGCTCGTCCGGGCCGGCGACCCGTTCGAGGTCAGCGACGAGGACGGGGAGTGGCTCGTCCACCCCTATCTGTTCGACTGCCGGACCCGCGCGGTCGAACCCGACCGGGGGGCCGGGACCCACGAGTGGGTGCCGCCGACCGCCATCCTCCGGCGGGAGACCGTCACGGGCCTGTGGGCGTCGTACGACCGGGTCCGGCCGAGTGTGGCGACGGTCGCCGGCGACACGGAACACGGCTCGGCGGTCCTCTCGGTGCGGGCCCTGGAGACACTCCGGGACGAGGCGGCGCTGTGTGCCGAGAGCGGGGACAGAGAGCACAGCAACGGGCGCCCGGGGGCCGGCTGGCCGCGGCTAGCCGGTCTCGCCCACGAGCTGGCGGCGGCCCGGGCCGCGATGCCGGTTATCGCGACCCGGGTTGACCGTGCGGTCCACGGGGCCAACAGCCGAACGCCGGCCGCCCTGGAGGCGGCAGCGGCGGCCGACATCGAGCGTGCGCTCCGGGCTGACGAGCGGGCGGCCGCGAGCGCAGCCGAGCGTGTCGGCGACCGGGTCGCGACGCTCTCGCGGTCAGGCACCGTCCGGGCGACGATCGGTTGCGCGACACCCGAGGCGGTGCTGGTCGCCGAGTCCCGCCCCGGCCGCGAGGGGGTCGGCGTCGCCGAGGCTGCCGCGGAGGCGCTGGACGCGGCGGTGACACTGACCACCGACGCGGCGTTTCCCCACCAGCTCGCCGAGTGGGGGGCCGACACCCTGCTGGTCGGCGCCGACGCAGTCCTCCCGGACGGGCGCGTCGTCAACAAAGCCGGTACCCGTGGGGCTGCCCTCTCGGCGGCTCACGCGGGGGTCGACGTCGTCGTGGCGGCGTCGGTCGACAAGGTCAGCCGGAGAGTAGCGGTGGAACTCGAGCCGCGTGACCCCGGCGAGGTCCGCGAGGGCGGCGACGGGCGGCCGGAACTCGACATCCGGAACCCAACCTTCGACGTGACGCCGGCCGGCGTCGTGACGGTTGTCGGCGAGGACGGCGCGTTCGACCCGGCGGCGGTCGCGGCTACCCATCGTCGTCGCGCAGCGTGGCGGCGGGGGGACAGCGCCGGCGAGGCCGACGGTCGGTAGCCCGTCAGTCCACCTCCCCCGTCAGGGCGCTTGCGCTGGGGCTGTCACCGCCGTGTGGTGTCCGGCGCCGCCTGACAGTGACGGTGTGTGCCGTCTCGGTCGCCTCGTCGACGACGAGCGCCTCGCCGGTCCCGTCTGGGAGCCGCTCACCTATGTCCGTGAGATACGTCGGGCGGGTCCGCCGGAGCGCGTCGATATCCGCCCCGGCGGTCAGATGGTGGGCGACGAGCAGGTCCGCCTGCGAGACCGCGGCCCCCGGGAGCGCGCTCGGGCGCTGGGTGGCGGCGACGAGGCTGACCCCGGGTGCCCGTCCGCGAGTGAGCAGCCGCTCGAGGCCAGGGCCGGCAACCCCCGAAAAGAGGGCGTGGGCCTCGTCGACCAGCAGCCAGGGTAGCCGCCCGAGTGTCCCGTCGACACGGGCCCGGTAGAGCGCGTCCGCGGCCGCCCGGGCCACCGCGTTCGTCGGCGCGGCCGCCAGCCCGGAGACGTCGAGTACCGTCCCTGCCGGCCCGGCCAGCCCGCCGGCGTCCAGCCCCTCAGGGTCGAAGACACCCCACGACGCCGCGAGCCGGAGGTGGTTCGCGGCGGCCCGCCGGTCAGCTGCCGGCGCCGCCGCCGCGTCGACGGTCTCGCGCATCCCGGCAAGCGTGTCCGCGGTCGTTGCGGCCGCCCAGACGAGCCCGCCGACCGCCCCCTCCGGGGACAGCGAGAGCAGGTCACACCACGCCGCCGGGGACAGCGTTCCGGCGGCGACAGCAGGCTCCTCAACGACCTGCGTGCCGCAGTCGGCCAGCCCGGCGAACACCCCCATCGGGTCGACGACGACGGGCGTGACACCCGTCACATCAGCCAGTGCCTCCGCCAGTACGCCGACCGTGTAGGACTTTCCGGCGCCGCGCTTGCCGACGACCAGGGCGGCGTGTGGGCTGTCGAGGTCGACCCGGACCTGCGCCCCACGGCTCCCGTCGCGGGCCAGGAAGTGACCGAACACACCCGCCGGTCCGCCCCCGTCCTCGCTCCGGCGCCCGAGTACGAACGACACACGTCCGGTGGTCCCGCCCTCGGATTTGAACCCTCGCCCCGCCTGCCACCGTGTGATGTGACCGGGCGGCGGCTGACAGGCCGGCCACAGCCCGGGACCGTCCCGGACGGGTGCCCAGTTCAGTCGGCGCCGGCTGTGGTCGTCTCGTCGACCACCTCGACACCGTCGCCGTCGACGCGGATGTCGATCAGTGTCTTGACGGGGTGGTCGATGCCCGCCAGTGCGTCCTCGCCGCCGACCTTGCGGATGGCGACGACGATGTCGACCACCTCGGCGCCGACCCCCTCGAGCGCCTCGACGATGGCACGCATCGTCCCGCCCGTGGAGATGAGGTCATCGAGCAGGAGCACCCGGTCACCCGGCTCGATATCGTTGATGTACATCTCGCCCTCGGAGTACCCCGTCGACTTCGAGAGGGCGACCTCCCCGTCGAGACCGTACCCTCGTTTGCGCACGACGACCAGCGGGAGGTCAGTCGACAGCGAGACCGCAGTGGAGATGTGGATCCCCATCGCCTCCGGGGTGACGATCTTGTCGACGGTCTCCAGCCGGGCGAGCCGAGTGACCCGGACGGCGGTCTCGCGCAACAGCGCTGGGTCCAGCGCCGGCACGCAGTTCGAGAGTGGGTGAACGAGGTATGTGTAGCCGTCCTTGTCGACGATCGGTGCCTGAAAGACAGAGTCACGGAGCCGGTGCATGCCTGGGTGTCCGGGCCGGCGCTCAAAGGGCTGGCGGAGCGCCGGTCGCCGCTGGGCCGTCTCAGCTCGGCACGGAGCCCTCGACGGGCTCGACGTAACTGCCCATCTCCTGGAAACGGAACTGTTGCGACTCGCCGGCGAACTTCGAGCCCGCCCAGACGTCGAGGTCACCGCTCCGGAGCGCCGACCGTTGGCTCTCGACCTCGGAGGCGACCTCGTCGGGGACCTCCGCACCAAACTCGTCGAGCGCGACAATACCGCTGTCGAGCCCGTCGTAATAGAAGTCGGCGGTCCACTCGCCGTTGCGGACGGCCTCCAGGGTTGGTGCGTAGAACACCTCCCAGTCCCAGACGGGCGAGGTGAGATAGTCGTCGCCGGCGAACTCCGCCATTGGGGCGTCGTAGCCGGTCGCCCAGATACCCGCGTCGGAGGCGGCCCGCACCGCAGCCGGGGAGTCCTGGTGTTGGGCCATCACGTCGGCCCCCTGCTCGATGAGTGACTCGGCGGCCTCCTGCTCGACGTTCGGGTCGTACCAGTCGTTGGTCCAGCGGACCTTCGTCGTGACGGCCTCGTTGGCGCTCGCGGCCCCGAGCGTAAAGGCGTTGATCCCCCGGACCACCTCGGGGATGGGGAAGGCGGCGACGTAGCCGAGCGTGTCCGCCTCGGTGACCATCCCGGCGGCCACACCCGCCAGGTAGCGTGCCTGGTACATCCGGCCGAAGTACCGCCCCATGTTCTCCCGGGTCCGGTAGCCCGAGCAGTGCTCGTAGACGGTGTCGGGGTTCTCCTCGGCGACGTTGTACATCGGGTCCATATACTCGAAGCTGGTGCCGAAGACGACGTCGTACCCGTTGTTCGTGTACTCCAGGGTGACCCGCTCGGCGTCCGCGGGCGCGACCCCCGAGGAGAAGTCCGTCTCCAGCCAGTCGAACTGTTCGTCGACAGCCTTCCGGCCCTGGTCGTGGGCCCACGACCAGCCCAGGTCACCCGGCTCCGAGATGTAGAGCCAGGCGGCACTGATGCTGTCGCCGCCGTCGCCGCTGCCGCCGTCGCCGCCGGTACAGCCCGCGAGCCCGGCGGCGCCGGCCGCCCCCAACCCGCCGAGTAGTCTCAGTGTGGTGCGCCGCGATACCCTGCGTTCCTGACCCGTATCCGTCATAGTGGGATACTCGACGGGTCGGACCGGGCCTTTGTAGCTTTGACGGTCCCTCCGTCCGAGAGATACACGAACCGGCGGCGAAACCGACCAGCGCCGCTTGTATGTCCTCGTATGACACGGAAATACCAACAGAATTTCAAGAATGCGTCGTGAGGGCGTGGAGTCGGGGAACCGACCCCGAAGGGAGTCAAAAGAGACTAATAGCCACCTGCGCTCTATACTGGCCAAGTTGCCAGAGTCCGACGAGGCGTATCTGGAGCTGTCAAGCGTCAGGAAGACGTTCCCGGGCGTCGTCGCCAACGACGACGTCGACCTTCGGGTCCGGCGCGGCGAGATCCACGGGCTACTCGGCGAGAACGGCGCCGGCAAGTCCACGCTGATGAACGTCCTCTACGGGCTCTACGACGCCGACGGCGGGACGATGAGCCTCGCCGGCCGCCCCTACGACCCCGACTCCCCCTCCGACGCCATCGCCCGGGGGATCGGGATGGTCCACCAGCACTTCATGCTGATCCCCCGGCTGACGGTCGCGGAGAACGTCGTCATCGGCGACCGGACACTCGCCTCCCGGTCCCCGGACAGAGGGCTGCTCCGGGCGGCTGCGGGCCGGGTGCCGGGTGGCGGGCGCCTCGCGGCCGCGGTCGGCCGCCGGCTCGCGGGCCCGGCCGGCCGGCTGCACGACCTCGCCACCCGGGTGCCCGCAGGCACCTGGCTCGCGACACTCCCTGGGCGCGCCCTCCAGGGGGGTGTTGACGCGTTCAGCCTCGACCTCGATCGGCCGGCCGACCGTCTCAGCAGTCTCGCCGAGGAGTACGGGCTGGCGGTCGACCCCAGCGACACGGTTGCCGACCTGGAGGTGGGCCAGCGCCAGCGCGTCGAGATCCTGAAAGCCCTGTACCGCGACATCGACCTGCTCGTGTTGGACGAGCCGACGGCGGTGCTGGCACCTGACGAGGCCGACCGACTCTTCGGGACGCTTCGCCGGTTGGCCGCCGCCGGGGTGACGGTGATCTTCATTACCCACAAGCTGGGGGAGGTGACCCGGCTCACCGACCGTGTGACCGTCCTCCGGGACGGCAGCCGCGTCGACACCGTCGAGACCGCCGACATCACCGAGGACGACCTCGCACGGATGATGGTGGGCCGGGACGTCCTCTTCGACGTCGACCGACCCGCCGCCGAGGTCGGCAGGTCGGCCCTGCGTGCGAGCGGGCTGGAGACTGTCGACGAGCGCGGTGTGGACGGGCTCGCGGGGGTAGACCTTGCCGTCCGGGCGGGTGAGGTGGTCGGCGTCGCGGGCGTCAGCGGGAACGGGCAGGCCGCCCTGGCGGAGACGCTCGTCGGCCTACACGCTCCCGCTGCCGGCCAGGTCGAGGTCGGGGGCGAGGACCTGACCGGCCGCTCTACGCGGGCGTTTCTGGACGCCGGGGTCTCCTACGTCCCGGCGGACCGGCACGAACAGGGGGTCGCCCCCGACCTGAGCGTGATGCACAATCTCATGCTCAAGGAGTACCGCACGAGCGGCGGGTTCGGACGGCTTGACTACGCGAGCGCCGCCGCCCGGGCCCGGCGGCTGGTCGACGAGTTCGACATCCGGGGGGTTCGTGACGTCCGCGAGACGCCGGCCGGCGAACTCTCCGGCGGGAACCTCCAGAAGCTCGTCCTGGCGCGCGAACTCAGCCGGGACCCGTCGGTGCTGGTCGCCAACCAGCCCACCCGTGGGGTCGATATCGGCGCCGTGGAGTTCCTCCGCTCGGCCATCCTGGAGAGACGCGGCGAGGGCACCGGTGTGGTCCTCATCTCCGAGGACCTCGACGAGGTGTTCTCACTCAGCGACCGTATTCTCGTGCTCTCGGACGGCGAGGTGGTCGCCGAGACCACCCCCAGCGACGCCGACCGCGAGACTGTGGGGCTGTGGATGGGCGGGGAACGTCCCGATGACCCCGCCTACGCACACGACCTGTCAGCCGACGCGGCCGACACTGCCCGGGCGGACGGGGGCGCCCACGGTGGTCGCCGATGACACTCGCCGGGTACGACCTCGAGGTTTCGACCCGGGAGCGTCTGCCCCGCTGGCTGGCGTACGCCACACCCGTGCTCACCGTGCTCGCGGCGCTTGCGGTGAGTGCGCTCGCACTGGTCGCACTCGGGGTCGACCCTGTCGCGGCATACGGCACGATGTTCGTCGGCACGCTCACCGAGCCGTTCGGGGTCACCCAGACACTGTTGCGGGCTGTCCCGCTCGTGCTCGCGGGGCTTGCGGTGTATCTCCCTCGGCGGGCCGGGCTCTGGAACATCGGCGCCGAGGGACAGCTGTTCGTCGGCGCCATCGCCGGCACCTGGGTCGGGCTGAGTGTCGACGCCCCCGGGCCGGTGCTGGTCTGTCTCGTGCTCGCGGGTGCGGCCGTCGCCGGCGGGCTGTGGGGGCTCGTCCCCGGCTTCCTCCGCGCCAGGCAGGGCGTCAACGAGATCATCGTCTCGCTGATGCTGACCTTCGTCGGCATCGAGTTCGCGAACTACCTGGTCCGGGGGCCGCTGCGGGGCGGGCAGGGCAACTTCCCGGTCAGCGAGCGCCTGCCCGAGGCCGCCCGGCTCCCGGAGTTGGGTGACGTAGCGCTCGGCGAGGGTGGGCTGGCGGTGTTGGAGGCCTTCGGCGGCGTCCACGCCGGCGTGCTCGTCGCGGCGGGGGCGACCGTCGTCATCAGCTACCTGTTGTCCCGGACGGCGACGGGCTACGAGGTGACGGTGACCGGCTCGAACGCCGACGCCGCCGAGACCGGTGGGATCGACACCGGCCGGGTGTATATCCTCGTGTTCGTTCTCGCCGGCGCGCTCGCGGGGATGGCCGGCGCGGTCGAGATTGCCGGTATCCAGGGGCGGCTCCGGCCGGACTTCTCGCCGGGGTACGGCTTCACCGCAATCCCGATTGCCCTACTTGGGCGGCGGGGCGCCGGCCGGGTGTTCGTCGCCGGCCTCTTCTTTGCGGTGCTGGTCGTCGGCGGGTCGAGCATGGAGTTGGCCTATGACGTCCCGGCGGCCCTGGTCGAGGTGATCCAGGCGCTTGTGATCCTCTTTTTGATCACCGCCGAGTTCTTCAAACGCTACCGGGTCGGGCTCGTCCGGGCCGAGCGCGACCGGCCACAGCCGGCCGGGGAGAGGGCATAGATGGCGTTTCTCGCCGACGTCCTGAGCGCAACGGTGCAGGTCGGTACACCCCTGCTGCTGGCGAGTCTCGGCGAACTCGTCAGCGAGCGCGGCGGCGTGTTGAACCTCGGTGTCGAGGGGATGATGCTCGTCGGCGCGCTCGTGGGCTTTGCGACGACAGTCGTCACCGGCAGCCCGTGGCTGGGCTTTGCGGCCGGGACGGGCGCCGGCGCGGCGATGGCGACACTACACGCTGTCCTGTGTATCAGCCTGAAGGCGGACCAGGTGATCAGCGGCGTCATGCTCACCCTGCTGGGGACGGGGTTGACGACCTACTTCGGGCAGTCGTGGGTTAGCGAGACGATCGAAGGGTTCCAGCCTGTGACGGTCCCGCTGGTCGGCGACGCGCTCGTCGGGCTCCCGGTCGTCGGCCCCGCCCTCTTCCGGAACACCCCGACGGACTACCTGGCGCTCGTCCTGGTTCCGGTCACCAGTTACGTGCTCTTTCGGACCAACCTGGGGCTCGAGGTGACAGCCGTCGGCGACGACCCCGAGGCCGCCGACACAATGGGGGTTTCGGTCTTCCGGGTGCGGTATCTCTGTGTCGTCGTCGGCGGCGCGCTCGCCGGCGCGGCGGGGGCACACCTCTCGCTTGCGACACTCGGCGGGTGGACGACGGGGATGACCGCCGGCAAGGGGTGGATCGCGATTGCACTGGTTATCTTCGCCGCCTGGCGGCCCTGGCGGGCGCTCGTGGGTGCGTACCTCTTTGGCGGGATCGACGTGCTCGTGCTCCGCTCACAGGCGCTCGACCTGGCGGTCGGCAACGCGGCTGTCGACGGCGTTGTCGACCTGCTGACCAACCCACAGGTGATGTCGATGTACCCGTACCTCGCCACGGTGTTGGTGCTCGTACTCGCCAGCCGCGGCGGCTTTACCGAGCGCGCCGGCGCCCCCGCCGCGCTCCTCGACAACTACAGCCGTGAACTGGACTGACGGGCCTGGGCCACCGGATGCGACGAACACACCGACGGTGTTTTGCCTGGCCCTCGTCAACAACTATTTGTGACAGCGGTCGATGAGTGGGCGGCTGACCTCCGGGCCGCCGGCGGGCTCACCCCCGACGCAGTCGACCGTATCGTTGCCCTCCACGGTGACCGGGGGAGCCGCGCTATCGAGGCTGTCGGGGAGGGACGGGTGAAGGAGTACCGCGATTTCACTGTCGTCGTCGGCCACAAGGACGAGTACATCGTCGAGGACGACGGCTGCACCTGCAAGGACGCCGAGTACAACCTCGACGCCGCCGACCCCACGGAGCTGTGCTGGCACGCCATCGCTACCCGGGTCGCCCACGCTATCGACGAGGCCGAGGAACACGACATGTGGTACTCCGAGGTCCGGGATTTCCTCTAGACCACCTTTTTTAGGCTGCGGTTCGGGCACCCCGGAGGCGCGCGGATGCTCGTGGTCGACCTGCCCTTCCCCGG
>JBLGCN010000011.1:0-15867 GCA_047617405.1 Natronomonas sp. | reverse complement strand
GGTCGTGAGTGGCCACGACATCCGGACGGAGCGGGCCGCCGTCCGGGGGTCGATCGGCGTCGTCTTCCAGGAGACCGCACTGGACGAGGAGCTCACCGGTGTCGAGAATCTCGTCTTCCACGCCCGGCTGTACGGGCTCTCGCGGGCACGACGCCGCGAGCGCGTGCCCGAGGTACTCGACATGGTCGACCTGACCGACGTGGCCGACGACACTGTCGACACCTACTCCGGGGGGATGCAACGCCGCCTGGAGATCGCACGCGGCTTTCTTCACGAGCCCGCGGTGCTCTTTCTCGACGAACCCACCCTCGGCCTGGACGCCGGCACCCGCCGGGACACCTGGGAGTATATCCGCGCGCTCAACGACCGCGGTGTGACCGTCGTTATGACGACCCACTACATGGAGGAGGCCGACACGCTCTGTGACCGGGTCGCGGTCATGGACGACGGCGAGGTAGTCGCGCTCGACAGCCCCGCACAGCTGAAGGCGGGGCTCGGCGGGGATGTGGTGACCGTCGAGACGGCTGACCGGGTGACCGGGCTACCCGACCGGCTCCGCGGGGTCGGGTGGGTCCGCGGCGTCGAGGTGACCGGCAACGGCCTGAGCGTGACCGTCGACGACGGCGCCCGTCGGGTCGCCGACGTGGTCCGGCTTGCCGACGAGGCCGGGGTGACCGTCAGCGCTGTCGACCGCCGGGCGCCCAGCCTGGAGACCGTCTTCCTCGACCTGACCGGCCGGGAGGTCCGGGCCGGCGAGAGCAGCGGCCTCGCCGAGCCGGCGGGCGACAAGGAGGTGGGGGCAACCCGGGCCGGCGGCCTGGACGGAGGGGCCTGAACGTGTCCCGTCTCCCGGTCGACCCGCAGGGGGTGTACGCCCTCTGGGTCCGGGACGTCACCCGGTTTGTTCGGGCACCCTCCCAGGTGGTCGGGGCGCTGTTGACCCCGCTGCTCTTTCTGGTCTTTCTGGGCACCGGGTTCAGCGGCGCCGCCATCCCCGGTATCCCCGAGGGTGTCGACTATCTCCAGTATATCGTCCCGGGGGTGGTCGGGTTCACACTCCTGTTTGGCGCCTCGTTCGCCGGGCTGGCGATCCTCGCGGACCGTGACGTCGGCTTTCTCAAGGAGATCCTCGTCGCGCCGGTCAGCCGCACCTCGATTGTCCTCGGCCGGGTCGCCGGCGGGTCGACGACGGCGCTCGTCCAGAGTCTGCTCATCCTCCTGCTGTCGATTCCGCTTGGCTTCCGGGTCCGGCGGCCGCTGCTCGCGCCACTCGCGCTCGTGGTGCTCGCCCTGCTGGCGGTGACGTTCGTCGGCTTCGGGATCGCACTGGCCTCACAGTTCCGGGATTCCCAGGGCTTTGGCATCCTCGTCCAGTTTGCCATCCTCCCCCTGTTCTTTCTCTCGGGGGCGCTGTACCCGCTGGACCAGCTTCCGACAGCCGTGCAGTATCTGGGCCTGTTGAACCCGCTGACCTACGGCGTCGACGCGCTCCGGGGGGTGCTCGTCGGGAACGCGGCGTACCCGCTTGTCGTCGACTTCGCGGCGCTGGCGCTCGGGGCCGTCGTGATGGTCGCCGCGGGGGCGGCGCTGTTCGAGCGCGTCGAGGCGGGCTAGAGGAAGTCGGTCGGGTCGCGTTCGGTCTCGCGGACGTGGGGTTCGGGCATCAGGTCCTCGAAGGGCTGGTCGTCGAGCCACTCACAGAGCGCGACTAGCTGCTCGGTCGCGGCCTCGAACAGTCGCTCGCCGGTCTCGGGGGTGGCGTCGGTCTGGTCGCCGAGCACGCCGTTGTCGGTGTTGTCGGCGGCGTCGTAGAAGGTGCGGGCGCCGTGGGTCCGGTAGCTGCCCTCCTCCGTTCGGACGAGCCCGCCGTCCCGGGCCGCCTCGAGGCGGTCCGCGTGGACGGTGTCGGGGTCGATGTGCATCATCATCGCCGTCTCCTTCGGGCCGCCGTGGGGCCCGTTCTCCTCGAAGACCTCGTCGACCAGGTCGGGGATCGACTCGTCCCACATCCACTCGACGGCGTAGGCGGTCTCGTCCATGTGCAGGCGACGGCCGACCTCCCGGAGGTGGTCGACGTTGCCGCCGTGGGCGTTGACGTAGACGACACGGTCGACCCCGTGGTAGGTGAGATTCCGGGTGAGACTCTCCATGTAGTCCCGGAAGACAGGGGCGTCGACCCACATGGTCCCGTGGAACTGGCGGTGGTGTGGGCTGACACCGATGTTGACGGTGGGCGTACAGAGATATCCGGTCCGGTCGGCCGCCGCCCGGGCCAACGCCTGTGCGATGCGGTGGTCTGTGCTCTCCGGGAGGTGTGGACCGTGCTGTTCGGTCGACCCGACCGGCACCAGCGCGAGCGACTCCGCCTCGAAGTACGCGCCCAGGTCCGGCCAGGCGTGGTCGGCCAGGTACATATCTGCGGGTTGACCCCGCGGGTGAATAAGCTGTCTATCCCGGCGTCCCGGCAGGCCCGACTAAATACGTTTATTCCTCCGGAGCTACAGGCGGTGGTATGAGCCGAGTTCGTGCAGTCACCGGACGTCTCGCGGCCGTGCTTGCGGTTCTCTGTGGTGTGACGGGCGTTGCCAGTGCCCACGTCGATTACGTCGTCAGCGCCGACGGGCCGGGGTCGGCGGCCGCCCTGTTCCGGGCGGTCTTTACCTCCCCGGTCGACCTCGCAGTGCTTGGCGTCGGCGGGGTGGGCGTCCTCGGGGTCGTGGCGGGATATCTTCGGTTTGGCTCGCTGAAGGATGTCACGGTAGCACGCCGGACCCTGCGGTCCTACCGGCCGTATCTCCCCTGGATGCTCCGGCTCTCGGTCGGGCTGCCGCTCGTGGGGGCCGGCTTCGCCGGCTACCTGTTCTCGCCGAGTGTCGCCGTCAGCGCCCGGCTGCTCCAGGTCGGGGTCGGCTTCCTGCTCCTGTTCGGGCTGGCGACCCGGGCGGTCGCCGCCGTTGGACTCGTGGCGTACCTCTGGGGGCTCGGCACTCACCTCCCGGAGATGCTGCTGGCCGTCGAGTATATCGCCGGCTTCCTGGCTATCGTCGTCGTTGGGCCCGGGCAGCCAAGCGCGGATATGATGCTCCGGCGGATGGTCGTCACCGACGGGACCGTCGCGAGCCGGTTTCGCGGGGTCACCACGCCCGGGAAACTGCTGACCCGCGCCGGGGTCGACGCCTCGTTCGCGCCGCTGGTGTTGCGGGTGTTTCTGGGCCTGAACTTTGTCTACCTCGGGGTCGTCCAGAAGTGGTTCCAGCCCGCCGAGGCCGCCGCCGTGGTCGCGAAGTACGACCTCACCGCGGTCGTGCCGGTCTCGCCGGAGCTGTGGGTCTTCGGCGCGGGGCTCGTCGAGGCTGCCGTCGGGCTGGCGTTTCTCACCGGCACCTTCACCCGCGGGGCTGCCGTTGCCGGCTTTGTCGTCCTCACCACCACCCTCTTTGGCCTGCCCGACGACCCCGTGCTCGCACACATCACCCTCTTTGGGCTCTCCTCGGCGCTGATGGTCACCGGGAGCGGGCGGTTCTCGCTGGACGAGTCGGTGATTCCGGTGCTCCGCCGCCGGTTCGACCCTGACCGTGGCGAGGGGGCGGCCGCCGACTGATACTGCCGGCTGTACGTCTGTAACGAATTTCGCGACCCCGGGGTCGCGGATATCTTAGGACAGTTACAGCCAGCAGTATGAGCCCCCGGCAGGGGGCCACAGGGCGGGATAGACGGCGGCCTCAGACCTGCTAAATTCTCGGCGCTCAAGCCCGCTGTGGCACGAATTTCTATGCACACCCCCGACGGGGTTAAGAGTGTGCGGACCTATGATTAATCATGACGATTCCTTCGCGGGAAGCGGACGTTGAGTCGGAGGCGGTCGAAGCCAGCGACTACGAGACAGTCGAACTCGGCACGCTCGTGGTCGGCGCAGGTGCCGCGGGGGCACGCACCGCAATCGAACTCGTCGAGCAGGGTGTCGACCCCGAGGAGGTGCTGGTCATCGGGAAACGGGGTCACGGCGACGCCCACACCACCTGGGCCCGGGGCGGGATCAACGGCGCGCTCGGCACCCACGACCCCGAGGACGACTGGACGGTCCACGCCGCCGACACCCTCAACGAGGGACACTTCCTCAACGACCCCGGCAAGGTCGAGACGGTCACCGAGCAGATGCCGGGGCTTCTGCGGGAGCTCGACGACTGGGGGATGGACTACAGCCGGACCGAGGACGGCGAGCCCGACCAGCGGTTCTTTGGCGCACAGTCGTTCCGCCGGACGGCCTTTGCCGGCGACCACACCGGGGAGTCGCTGCTGAACACGCTCGTCGAGCGGGCACAGGACCTGTCGATCCCCTACCAGGAGAACGTCTTCATCTCCCGGCTGTTGACCGAGGACGGGGAGGCACTCGGCGCGGCGGGCTACGACATGGACACCGGGGAGTACGTCGTCTTCGACGCCGACACAGTCGTGCTCGCGGCCGGCGGCTACACCAGCCTCTACCAGCGACACTCCTCGCGGGACGACGAGAACACCGGTGACGGCCCCGCGCTGGCGTACCTCGCAGGGGCCGAGCTGATGGATATCGAGTTCGTCCAGTTCCACCCGACCGGGATGGTCGGCGACCGGTACGGCGAGGACTGGGACGGCCGCCTGGTCACCGAGGCCGTCCGCGGCGAGGGTGGCCGGCTGTTCAACGCCGACGGCGAACGGTTCATGGAACGGTACTCCCCGGACCAGATGGAACTCGACGCGCGTGACGTTGTCGCCCGGGCCATCGCACAGGAGGTCAGGGAGGGCCGCGGCACCGAGAACGGCGGCGTCTACCTCGACATCTCGCACCGCGAGCAGGAGTTCATCCAGGAGCGACTCCCGCGGATGTACGAGCGGTTCGCGGACCTGGGTGTCGACATGTCCGAGGGGCCCGTCGAGGTCGCCCCCACCTCCCACTACGGGATGGGTGGCGTCAAGGTCGACGACGATGGCGAGACACGGGTCGACGGCCTGTATGCCATCGGCGAAACCATGGCCGGCGTCCACGGGGCCAACAGGCTCGGCGGGAACTCCCTGGCCGAGACCATCGCCTACGGGAAGGTGACCGGGGAGGCCGTCGCCGAGCGGCTGACCGACGGCGGTCAGCCCGGCTCGGGTCGGCTCCACGACCGCGCCCAGCACCACTTTGCCGACCTGGCGCGGCTCGCCAACAGCGACGGGAGTCACGACCCCGAGGCCCTGCTCGACGAGCTCCGCGAGTTGCTCTGGGAGCACGCCGGCCTGCTCCGCACCGAGGAGGGGCTGACGGCCGGTACGGACGGGCTACAGGAGCTTCGCCGCAAGGCTGATGACCTCGCGGTCGGCGGCCCCACTAGCCGGTCGTTCGAGTACGCGATGGACCTCGGCTTCGGGCTCGTCGTCGCCGAGACGATCCTCCGGGGCGCGCAGAAACGGACCGAGTCCCGCGGGGCACACGCCCGGACAGATTACCCCGAGGTCGACCCCGAGTTGAAGCAGAACATCATCGCCGAGCGCGACAGTGTCGGCGGCATGCAGCTTACCACCGCGCCGGTCGGGACGCCGAGCGAGGCGGTCCAAGAGGCGCTCGACGCCGGCCACGAGTTGGACTATCACCAGCTTGAGTAACTCCGGTACACGGGCTTGGGGCCCGACGATACAACAGAACCAGACGGTCGCGTTGCTCAGTTGAGCGGAGTGACGGGTAGTCGCCTGCGAGCAGGCCGGAGGGAAACAGAGCCGGCGACTCCCGTCACGCGGTGCTGTGGTAGGACTGTTTTTTGACGATCTCGGTGGCGTGACAGCGCGGACAGGCGTACTCCGTCAGTCGCGTCGTCTCGTCGTTGTAGTTCATCCGCGTGCCACACTGGGGACATCGTGTCATACATCCTTCTCGACGGGGACATTATTAATCATTATGGTTTGTGAGGGACACGCTGCCGGGGTCGGAGTGCCCCAAACTCTCAGCTGTCGGGCGTGTCGCGGCTGGCAGCCCCGTCGTCAGTGGTCCTGGACGTAGGCCATCGCCCGGTCGACGGCCCCCAGACTCCCGAGATAGCCCGCGGCCACGGTCGTCTTCGCCGTCTTCGCCGCCTCGCCACGCAGCACCGTCGGGCCGACCTGTGCGACCGCCCCGTCACCGACACTGACGAGCCAGCCAAGTGACGTGTAGCCGTAGCGCGCCAGCCGTGGCTCGAAGCCGTCGCCGTCTCGTCGGTGGGCGACCAGCCGCTCGATGTTGGTGGCGGCGACGTCAGCCTCCCGGACGGCGGTCTGTGCGCTGGCCGGCACCGCTTCGCCGTCCTCGTCGACGACGCGGGCGGCGTCCCCGACGGCAAAGGTGCTGTCGCCCAGCCGGAGCGTCTCGCGGACGACCGGCCGTTCCGCCAGCGGCTCGCCGCCGGTGATCCCGCCAGTCCAGACCAGTTGGTCGAAGGCCACCCGGTCGCCGCGCCCGAGGGCAACAGCGTCGTCGGCGACACCCGTCACGGTCCGGCCGGTCCGGACATCGACACCTGTGTCGTCGAGTTCCTCGCGGACGGCCCGCCGGAACCGGTCGGGGAAGCTGGGCGCGACGGTTGGCTCCCGTTCGAGCAGTGTGACAGTGGCGTCACTGTCGCGCTCGTCGGCGAGGGCGGCGAGTTCCCCCGCAGCCTGAACCCCGGAGAGCCCGGCGCCGGCGACGACGGCCCGACCGTCGTCCGTGCAGACATCCAGGAACTGTTCGCGGATCCGCTCGGCGTGGTCGAGCCGCTTGAGAGGTGTCGAGTTGGCCTCGACGCCCGGGATGTCGTAGAAGTTCGTCTCCGCGCCGAGCGCGACCGCGCCGACATCGAACTCGAGGTGGCCGTCGGAGAGCGTCGCGCGGCCTGCGTCGGGGTCGAGGTCGGTGACACGGGCCTGTCGGTGGGTTGCCCGGTCGAACAGCTCGTCGAAGGGGACGGTGAGTTCGTCGGCGACCCCGGGGTAGCGGACCGCCCGGTGGACGAGGTGCTGGACGAGATGGGTGTCGCGCTCGTCGACAACGGTGAGTTCGGCGTCGGGAAGCCGGTCCTCGAGTTTCCGCGCGAGCGCGACGCCGGCGTACCCGGCGCCCAGGACGGCAACGTGCATACCACCGCTGGGGGCTGGACGAACAAAGGGGCGCCGTCTCGTCGCGGCCGGCGCTCAGAACAGCGCCTCGCTCCCGTCGCGCACCTGTGCGGGCCCGCCGACCTCCCAGACGTGGGTGTCGACACCGCAGTCGGCGACGGCGGCTTCGACACGCTCGACGTGGTCGGCGGTGGTGTTGACGTAGACACTCGCCCCGGTGTCGACCGAGAAGTAGACCGGAACCCCCGTCTCGCGGAGTTCCCGAACCGTATTGAACACCGCGATAGTCCGGGGCTGCCAGTAGACCCACCCTGCGGGGCCGGTCATCGTCGCCGCCGCCAGCGACAGGGAGTCGTGTTCGGCGAGTTCGAAGACGCGGCCGAAGTCACCGTCCCGGAGCGCGTCACGCATGTCGACGACCTGGTCGTGGATGTGTGCGAGCCGGGCCCGGAACATGTGGCTCTGTGCGGCCTCGCGGTGGGCCTGCTCGGTCTCCTTGTAGGCGGGGACCGTCGCCGCAACGACGCGGACGTCCTCGGCAAAGTCACCGGGGACGTCGACGCGCTCGGCGCGACAGTCCGCGTCGTTCGCACCGGCGCGCAGGTGTGAGAAGGCGCCCGTCACCGCCCGTGCGGCCGAGGAGGAGCCCCGCCGGGCGACCGTCGAGACCTCCGGGCGGGTCATGTCGAGCCCGGCAGCCTCGACGAGGGACATCGCGGCCGCGGCAAAGCCCGAGGAGGATGAGCCAAAGCCGATGTTGGTCCGAAAGGAGTTCTCCGACTCGAAGCGGACGCGGTGGTCGATTCCGGCGAGTTCGCGCACCCGGTCGACGACCGCCCGGATCCGCTCTGCTCCCCGGCCGTCGACGGGTTCACCGTCGACGATGTAGCGGTCCGTCTCGCGGTCGGGCTCGAAGGCCACCGTCGTGGTGGTGACGCTCGGGGCCGTACAGAGGCTGATCGAGTCGTGGTACGGAAACCGTAGCTCCTCGTCGCGCATCCCGTGGTACTTCACGAGGCCCTGGATCGGGTGGGCACGGGCGGTGGCTTTCGACATACCCGTAGGTCCCGGGGTGTCTACTTGGCAGTTGTGAAGCGGGCGGGGCTCAGACGATGGCCGAGGCGGCGGTGTTTGCCATCTCCGCGACCGGGCCAAAGGCCGGCAACAGGAGGACGGTCATCACCGCCGCGACAGCGATGGCGGCGTACAGCCCCGTCGGGTACCCCTCGATCTCCAGCGTCCCGTCCGGTTCCTCGATCCACATCGCCCGGACGACCCGGCTGTAGTAGTACAGCGAGAGGGCGCTGTTCACGACGAGCGCGACCGCAAGGATGGCCACGCCACCGTTGACCGAGGCCATCAGGAGGTAGAACTTCGAGAGAAAGCCCCCGCCGAAGGGGAGCCCCGCGAGCGAGAACAGAAACACCGTCATCGCCGCGCAGGCAAAGGGCGCCTGTTTTGCGAGGCCGTTGAAGTCCTCGAAGGTGCGGCCAACGTCCCAGTACTCGGTGAGCGCGATGAACAGGAACGCGCCGGTGTTCATGAAGCCGTAGACCAGCAGGTGAGCCATCCCGGAGCCGAGCACGAAGCTGCGGTTTGCGTCGGCGGTCAGCGCCGCGACGGCGATGAGGACGTAGCCGGCGTGTCCGACCGAGGAGTACGCCAGCATCCGTTTGACGGTTTCTTGGGTCGCGGCGGCAAAGTTGCCGACAGTCATTGTCACGACCGCGAGCACCTGGAAGGCGAGCACCCAGTCGATGGTGCCCGCGACCGCGGCCTGGGGAAACGCCTCCACGAACACCCGAAACAGGAGGACGAAGCCGGCGGCCTTCGAGGCCGAGGAGAGAAAGGCCGAAATCGGCGAGGGCGCACCCTCGTACGCCTCGGGCGCCCAGAAATGAAACGGGACGCTGGCGGTCTTGTACGCGAAGCCACCGGCCACAAAGAGGATCCCCAGCCCGAGAACCCCGGGTAGAGGGGTCTCCGCCCCGGCCGCAGCAACGTCCGCAAAGCGAAGGCTCCCGCTGGCGGCAAAGACCAGCGAGATCCCAAAGGCAAAAACGGCCGAGGAGAGCGCGCCGATCAGGAAGTACTTCAGGCCGGCCTCGACACTCCCGCGGTTCTGTTTGAGGGAGGCGACCAGCGCAAACGAGGGCAGACTCGCGAGTTCGAGACTGACAAAGGCCGTCGCCAGCGAGTTGGCGGAGGCCATCAGCGACATGCCCGTCGCCGCCAGCATGACCAGGCTGTAGTACTCGGCCTGGTAGGGGTGGTCGGCGACGTAGTCGTAGCTGGCAAGCACGATCAGGACAACAACACTGCCCACAAGCGCCGTGAAGAACAGGCTCATCCCGTCGACCACGATGGCGTCCGCAAACAGCAGGACCGGGTCGGTCGGGGGCTGGCCGGTCCCCGCGAGGAGATACCAGCCGGTCACCGCAATCGAGGTGACTGTCCCGATAACGGCCATCACCGCGAGCAGGTTGCCGTTGTCCTCGTCGGGATTGATACTGTCGACGGCCAGGATGAGCAGCACGGTCAGCGCCAGGATAACCGTCGGGGCAACGGCGGTCCAGACCGGGAGTTGAACCATCAGACACCCCCTCCGAGAAGCGGGTCAACCGCGTCCTGTATCATCGCGTAGAACAGGTCCGGCGCGACCCCGAGTGCAACCACCAACACGAGCAAAACGGCAAGCGGCGCAACGTCGTGGACGGGTGCACGCCCGACCTCGTAGTCAGTCTCGAGGGAGTAGGAGCCAAACAGCGTGCGCTGCATCGCCCACAGCAGGTAGCCGGCGACGACGACGATACCGAACATCGCGAGCGCCGTCAGCACCGTCGCGAAGGGGATCACGGTGGACTGGAAGGAGCCGATGAAGACCAGCACCTCCGCGGCGAAGCCGGACATCAGCGGCAGCCCCATGTAGCCAAAGGCCGCGGCCACGAAGATGCCGACCGTCCAGGGCATCCGGTCTGCCATCCCCGACATATCCCCGACCATCCGGGTGTGAGAGGCGTTGTAGATGACGCCGACCGCCATGAACAGCAGCCCGGAGATGAGGCCGTGAGAGATCATCTGGAAGGTCGCCCCGCCCATCCCGTGGGGGGTGAAGGCCACGAGTCCGAGGATCACATAGCCCATCGAGGAGATCGAGGAGTAGGCGACGACCCGTTTCAGGTCCCGCTGTGCGAGCGCGAGCATGGCGCCGTAGATGACCGAGAGCACGCCAAGCACGGCGATCGGGAACGCGAGGGCACGCGCCACGTCGGCGAGCATGGTGAAATTAAAGCGGAGCAGGGCGTAGGTCCCCATCTTCAGCAGGACGCCGGCCAGCACGACCGACACCGGCGTGGGTGCCTCGACGTGGGCGTCGGGCAGCCAGGTGTGGAAGGGGACGACCGGCACCTTGACCGCGAAGCCGGCGAACATCGTGAGGAAGGCCCCGAGCTTCAGTGTCTCCGGCTGGACCCCCGCCAGCGCGCCGAGCTCACCCCCGCGCACGCCCTGGGCGATAGCGGGGATGTCGAGGCTGGTCAGTGAGTCACCCAGCCCGAAGACCAGCGCAAACAGGCCAATAAACATGACCAGAGAGGCGACGTTTGTGTAGACGAGAAACTTGATAGCGGCGTACTTCCGGCGCGGGCCGCCCCAGACCCCGATGAGGAAGTACATCGGGATGAGCACCCCCTCCCAGAAGACAAACCAGAGGAAAAAGTCGAGTGCGGTGAACACGCCGATGAGCGCCACCTCCAACAGCAGCATCAGCCCGTAGAACTGTGACTCCCGGTCGTCGATAGGTGTCCAGGAGGAGACCAGCGCCAGCGTCGTGAGCACCGTCGTCAACACCAGCAGCGGGAGGCTGATCCCGTCGACGCCGACGTGCCAGTTCAGCCCGTAGCCCCCGACCTCGAACCAGGTCACCGTGGTCTCGTAGGCCAGGTCACCGCCGAGCAGGGCGTTCCCGCTGCCGGCGAAGTTGGCGTACATAAAGAGGCTGCCGGCCAGCGGGATGAGGCTCAGCCCCGTTGCCAGCTTGCCCGCATAGCGGTCGGGCGCGAAGATAACGGCAAAGGCACTCACGAGCGTGACCCCGATCAGCCCCTCGACCAGCACCATCAGAACCACCCCCCGGCGAGGGCGAAGACGAGCACCAGCAGCGTCAGCCCGAGCGTGAGGAGGGCGGCGTAGTTGGTCACAATCCCGGTCTGGATCTCCCGGAACCGGTCACCGGAGAGCAGGCTGACGCTGGAGACGCCGTTGACGACGCCGTCGACGATACCCTGGTCGAACGTGTCCGCCACGCGGGCAACGGGGGCGGTCACACTCGTTGCGAGCCACACCTGGAACTCGTCGAGATAGTAGTTGTTCATGAGTGTCGTCCGGACGGAGCCGAGTTTCAGCATGTGCGGGTCAGGGTCCGCGCCGCCGTACAGCCGGTAGGCCAGCCCGACACCGACCAGCGCGAGTCCGAGCGAAACCGCAGCCGGTGCGAGCGGGCCGCCCGGGAGTTCGGCGGCGGTGTAGCCAGCAAAGTCGTGTAACAGTTCCTCGTAGTGTTCACCGTTGAGCCCCTCCGCGCCGTGGAACAGCCACTCGTGGAGAAAGAGGTTGGACTCGCCGATGAGCTTCTTGACCGCACCGAGGTTGATGACGCCGGCGACAGTTGCGAGCACGCCAAGCACCGCCAGCGGCAGCTTCACGTTCCAGCGCACCGGTTCGGGGTCCTCGGCGGTGTCGGTCCGGGCGTCGCCGTGGAAGGTCAGCAGGACCATCCGGAAGGTGTAGAGGGCGGTAAAGACCACCGCGAGCAGCCCAAAGGCATAGCCCAGGAGCAACAGCGTCCCGCCGGTGCTTCCGAGCCCGTGGACCAGTGTCTCGAAGAGCACCTCGTCTTTCGACCAGAAGCCGGCAAAGGGAAAGACCCCGGCGAGCGCCAGTGAGCCCGCCAGGAAGGTGGCGTACGTGACCGGCATTCGGTCTTTCAGGCCGCCCATATCCCACATGTTCTCGTTGTGGTGCATGGCGATGATCACCGACCCCGCACCCAGGAACAGCAGGGCCTTGAACGCGGCGTGGGTGGTCAGGTGGAAGACCGCCGCCACGTACCCGCCGCCGCCCAGCGCGAGCATCATATAGCCGTACTGGGAGATGGTGGAGTAGGCGAGCACCTGCTTGAGCTCCTGTTTGACCAGGGCCATCGTCGCCGCAAAGAGGGCCGTGAAGCCGCCGACGAGCGCGATGATGCCGAGCGCGGTCGGCGAGAGCGCGTAGAAGCCGTACATCCGGGCGACCAGGTAGACGCCGGCGGCGACCATCGTCGCCGCGTGGATGAGCGCCGAAACCGGCGTCGGGCCCTCCATCGCGTCGGGCAGCCAGGTGTGCAACGGGAACTGGGCGGACTTGCCGATGACCCCACCCAGCACCAGCAGGCCAACAACCGTGAACCACTGTGAGGCGCTGAGGCCGACGACCCCGAGCCAGTCGCTCACGACGCCGGGCGCGGCCGCCTCGGAGCCGGGCATGGCGTGTTCGGCCATCGCGATGAACGACTCCTCGCCGACGAAGGCGGTGGTGCCGAAGGTGGCGAAGACGGCGACCACGCCGATAAGGAAGAAGTAGTCACCGAAGCGGGTGACCAGAAACGCCTTTTTTGCGGCACTGGATGGTGCATCCTCGCGGAACCAGAAGCCGATCAGCAGGAACGAGCAGAGCCCGACGAGTTCGAAGAACATGAAGCTCATCAGGAGGTTGTCGCTGAAAACAAAGGCGAGCATCGAGAAGGTAAACAGGCCCAGACCGGCGTAATACCGGGGTAAACCGGTCTCACCCTCGTCGTTCATGTAGCCAAGCGAGAAGACGTGAACCAGCAGGGAGATGAGCGAGACGATGACCAGCATGAGCGCCGAGAGCTGGTCGATAAAGATACCAAAGGAGAGGTCGACACTCGCGACCCCGTCGGCGCCGGCGACGAAGGTGTACAGCGTCTGTTGGTGTGGGTCGGCCCCGAGCGCGATAGTCACCAGCATCCACAGCGAGAGGACAAGCGAGCCGCCGGTGGCCGCGACCCCGGCGATAGCGCCGCGTTTGGGCAGATACCGTCCGCCAAACAGCGCGAGGGCAAACGCCGTGAGCGGGAGAACCGCGATGGCCGGCGCGTAGTCGAAGACCGCCATATTACCGCCTCATCGTGACAGGTTCGGTCACGTCGATATCGCCGAAGTTGCGGTACAGCACGAGGATGATACCGATCCCGACGGCCACCTCGGCGGCGGCGAGCCCCATCACGAACAGGCTGAACACCTGTCCGGTGACGTTCCCGTAGTAAAACGAGAACGCGACGAAATTGATGTTGGCGGCGTTGAGCATGAGTTCGACGGACATCAGAAACATCAGTGCGTTGCTGCGGGTGAGCACGCCAAACAGCCCCGCACAGAACACCCCTGCCGAGAGCAGGAGATAGAACTGGGGCTGGATCGCCATCTACTCCTCACCCCCGTCGTCGCGCTCGGCGAGCATCAGCGAGCCGTCGAGTGCGGCGTCGAGGGCAATGGCGATGATCAGGAAGACGGCCAGAAAGCCCTCCCCGACGATGACGTCCTCGGCAGTGATGTCGAACATGGCAAAGCCGATACTCTTTACCACACTGACATCCGCCGGGAAGCCGCTTGGCTGTTCGAACTGTGCGGTCAGGAAGACCGCGGCCATCAGCCCAAAGAGCACGACGGCCGCGACACCGGTGACCACACCCCGGTCGAAGTCGGCTAGCCGCGGGCGGGTCGTCATGAGGTTGCCTCCGCGTCGACACCCTGCTCACGGGTGAGCATCACCGCAAACGCGATCAGGATGAGCACGCCACCGATGTACACCAGGACCTGCATCGCGGCGACGAATCCGGCGTTGAGCATGACGTAGTGGACTGCGACACTCACCAGCGCCACCCCCAAGAGTAGTGCCGCGTGCCAGATGTCCCGCACCAGGACCACGCCGACGCTACTCCCTAAGGTCACGACGGCAAACAGCGCGAACGCGATTGCCTCCAGCGATACGAGCGTAGCCATACTCCGACTTCTATGCGGGGCACTTTTCAAGATTCCTTTTTTGCTTTCCTGCACAGGCCCCGAAGTAGAGGGAGCATCCGGGCCAGCCGCGGCCTCGGGAACAGGTCGGGGCACCGTGAGCCATTTGCCCCCGCAGCCCACAGACGGCCTATGCACGATTTCGCCGTGGTCGGGGCCGGTCCCGCCGGCTCGCGGTTCGCCCGCCGGGCCGCCGAGGCCGGTCACGATGTCGTCGCCTTCGAGCAGGGTGAGGTCGGGACGCCGTTGGCCTGCTCGGGCCACGTCAGCACGGACATCTGGGAGTTTACCCCGGACGGCGCCCGCGAACGGCTCCTCCAGAACGCGGTTTACGGCGCCCGGTTTCACACGGACGGCCCCGACAGCGACGCCTACCGGTTTCACAAGGAGTCGGTCGTCTCGAACGTTATCGACAGGGTTGGACTCGACCGCACGCTCGCAAACGCGGCGCGCGCGGCGGGCGCCGACGTCCGGGAGGGCCACACTGTCGTCGGGGTCAGCGAGGACCGCGATGGCGTGACCGTCGACGTGCGCGGCACAGACGGGCTGGAGACACACCGCGCCCGGATGGTCGCCGGCTGTGATGGACCCACCTCCCGGGTGCGTCGCGAACTCGGCCTGCCCGAACCCGACGAACTCCTGCACGGTGTGCTCGGGTTCACCGAGGAGCCGGACCACGACGACTTCGTCGACGTCCACCTGACCGTTCCCCGGTTTTTTGCGTGGCGGATCCCTCGCGGGGACGCCGGTGCCGAGTACGGCCTCGGTGTGGCCGCGGACAGCGCCGACGCCCGCGAGCGTTTCGAGGCGTTCACCGAGGCCTACGGCGTCGAGACCGAGCGCCGGTGTTCGGGGCTGATCCCCGTTGGCCCGCCCTCACGGGTGACCGGCCGGCGGTCGCTACTGGTCGGGGACGCTGCTGCCCAGACCAAGCCCTTCACCGGCGGCGGGATCCGGTACGGGATGACCGCCGCGGACCACGCCGCCCGCGTGGTCGACCCGACGGACCCCGGGTCACTGGGTGACTACGAGCGGGCCTGGCGGTCCGACCTCCGCCAGGAGATCCGGCTGGGCCACGCCGTCCGGGCGGGCTACTCGCTGCCCGAGCCGCTGCAGCGGGCCGGGATGGCGCTGTTCGAGGGGGAGATCGGCGTCCACATGGACCGGCCCACGTCGCTGTTCTCCCGGGAGCAGCTCGCGGCGCTGCTTCGGTAACCACCGCTGCCGTTGTCCCCCACGGTGTGGCCCTGGTCGGCCCGATTGCTCGGACGGGTGCGGCCGTCCTCTCCGTGTGGACGGTCGGCTCGGCCGACAGGACGACACGCCTGTGACCGTCCCCCAGAGTGGAGTGCGCCGGTCGCCGGAGACACCTGTCGGGCTGGTGTCGCGTCTGCTCGGGCTCAAGACCCACCGGAGCGTCGCGCCCGCGGTGTACCGGGTGTCGGCGGCGGGCTGCGTTCAGCCCGAATGGCCGCTCAACCCCGCGACGACAGCGTAGGCTCCAAAGGTCGCAACGAGTGTCCCCGAGAGCTGTGTGCCGAGCGTCGCCAGGAAGCCAACGTCGTACACCAGCGGCGCAAACATGTACCACCCGCCGTGGATCGTCGTGAGGACAGCCGGCGGGAGACTCACCTGGCCGTCACGCTCGAGCAACTGGACGTTCCGGCCGGCAAAGATGAGCCCGAGCAGCCCGCTCGCAACC
>JBLGCN010000010.1:0-16318 GCA_047617405.1 Natronomonas sp. | reverse complement strand
TTCACCCAACGCCGAAGCTCAAAGTAGGCCTTACGATGTCCGTCCTCGACACACCGCTCCGGCGCCCTGACACCACACCGAACGGCGACCGGTGGCGCGTGTGGTTTAACCCCGCCGCCGGCGACGGTCTGGTATGCAGGTTTACGGGCTGATCGGAACCCCGGTCGAGCACTCGCTGTCCCCGCCGATGCACGAGGCGGCCTACGAGGCCGCCGGACTGGACGCCCGCTACGTCACCTTCGAACCCGCCGAGACCGAGGGCGCGGCGGCCGTCGAGAGCGCCGCTACCCTCGGCGTGTGTGGGCTGAACGTCACCATCCCGTTCAAGGAACAGGTGTTGTCGGCCGTCGAGCCTGCCCCGCTGGCCGAGCGGGTCGGGGCGGTCAACACCGTCGACCTCCGGACGGACCCGCCGACGGGCTACAACACCGACACCGCCGGCGTGACACGGGCCCTCGCTCACCACGGCGTCGCGCTCGAGGGAACGGCTGTGGTCGTGGGTGCCGGCGGGGCCGGGCGCGCGGCTGCCTTCGCGCTCGCCGACGCAGGAATGGCTGTCAGGGTGGCAAACCGGACGGTCGAGCGCGCCGAGGAGTTGGCCGCAGCCGTCGACGAGGGTCCGGGTGGGGCCGCGACAGCCAGCGGGCTCGCCTCGCTCCGAGGCCTGCTCGACGACGCGGACGTGCTCGTCAACGCCACCAGTGTCGGGATGGAGGCGGACGCCTCGCCGGTGCCCGCCGACGCCCTGCACGCCGACCTCACGGTGCTGGATGCGGTGTACTCGCCGGTCGAGACCCGCCTGTTACGGGAGGCGGCGGCGGCGGGCGCGACGACTGTCGACGGCGCGTGGATGCTGCTCTACCAGGGTGTCGAGGCCTTCGAGCGGTGGACCGACCGGGAGGCGCCGGTCGACGTCATGAACGACGCGCTCCGAGCGCGACTTTGAATAGCCGGCGGCGCGATGTATCAACTATGGGACTCCTCGATAGACTCAAATCGCTTCTCGGCCGGGACGACCGCCAGACACGACGCCAGCAGGGTGGCTCGGCAAACGTGACCGTCGAACACGAGCCCGACACCGCGAGCGAGGCCGCGGTCAAAGGAACAGGCGATGCCGACGACCACAGCGCGGACGGCCCCGCTGTCGCTGCCGGGGCCGACACCGCGGCAGACGCCGGGTCGACGGCACAGCCGGGCGAGCAAGAGACAGACGCTGAGGCGGAGTCTGCCGACCCACCCGAGCCGGAGACGACGACTGAGGCGGAGTCTGCCGACCCGCCCGAGCCTGAAGCGTCCGGCTCGGACGAACCTGTCGACAGCATCAACGGGATCGGACCGACCTACGCCGAGCGCCTGGAGGCCGCGGGTATCGGAACAGTCGGGGACCTGGCGGTCGCCGACACCGAAACCGTCGCCGAGGCTGCCGAGGCTGCCGAGTCCCGTGTGACCGGCTGGGTCGAGCAGGCACAGGACCGCTGAGCACACGCGTGAGCGACCCTGATACCGAGTACTGCCACATCGACGGGACACTGGTCCCTGCAGCGGAGGCCACGGTCAACGTCCGTGACCGTGGGTTCGCCTACGCCGACGCGGTCGTCGAGAGGCTGCGGGTCTACGGCGGCGAGCCCTTCGAGTGGGCGGCTCACGTCGACCGTCTCCGGCGTAGTGCGGCACGCCTGGACTTCGAGGAGGTACTTCCACCGACCGACGACCTCCACGACCGCGTGACCGACACCGCCGACGCGAACGACCTCGCGGACGCCCGCGTCCGGCTGTCGGTCTCCCGGGGTATCCAGGACCGAGACCTCACCCCGAACCCGCGGGTCGACCCAACCATCACGGTCGTTATCGACGACCTCCCCCGCGGCGGGACCGACGGCGAGCGCGCCTGGGACGAGCCTGCGACCCTGCGGGCGGTCGAGACTCGCCGGCCGCCCGCCGGGGCCATACCCGCCGACATCGGGACGCACAACGCCCTGAACGGGGTTCTCGCCCGGCTGGAACTGCCCGCCGAGGCGGACGAGGCGCTGGTACGCTCGACGGAGGGGCACGTGACCGGCGGGGCGGCGAGTGACCTCTTTCTGGTTCACAGCGGCACGCTGTACACCCCGACCTCGAGCCTCCCGGTCCGCTCGGGGGTCACCCGTGGGGTCGTGCTCGATATCGCCCAGGGGGAGTCGTTCCCGGTCGAGACCGGACGGTACACCCTCGTCGACGTCCGCGAGGCCGACGAACTCTTTCTGACCAACCCCACCTGGGAGGTCCGGCCCGTCACCGAGGTCGACGGCTACGAGAAACCTGTCGGCCCAATCACACAGCTCTGTCAGCGGCTGTTCGACCGCCGCGTCGAGCAGGCACACTACTGAGCGGCGACCGGTGGCCCGTGTCGGCGTGTCCCACAGACCGCACCGTTGAAGCGGCTTCCGACCAATATGTTGTATGGACGAGGACAGCCGTATCGCCGCCCTCGACGAGGTGCCGACCGACAGTTCCCTGCTCTTTACCGTGCGTGACGGTTTCGACACCGAGGAGGCCATTCTGCTCCGGCTGGCCGACGACGTGGTCGCGCTGCGAAACTACTGCCCACACTGGACCGACGTCCGGCTGGACAAGGGCAGCGGCGCGACCCGGCGAGACGGCGAGTTGGTCTGTGAGAAACACGGCGCGACATTCGAGGCGGCGACCGGCCACTGCATCCACGGCCCCTGCGAGGGGGCAACCATCGACGAACTCGGGGTCACAGTCGCCGACGGCGCGGTCTACCTCACCGACGACGACTACGACTTCGAACACACCGGCCCCTCCGGCGACCACGACCTCTCCTCCCGGGGCCGGATCGACTTCACCGGGAGCTGACACCCGCCCACGCCGCCGTCCTCGTGTCCCTACACCGTGTGCTCTCACGCCCGGGAACCGTTCATCTTTCACTCGGCCCAGACCGGAGGTATGCCCGGTCCGGTCTCCATCCCCGGCGACACGGTCGCCCTCCACACCATCGAGGAGGCGGGCCTGGACCTCCTCCAGCGCGGCCGCAACGACCCCCGGGTCCGGTGAGCGACCGGGCAGACGGTGGCCGTGAACGGCCCACAGGAGCCGCAGTTCTTCGAGGAGGAGGTCAGCGCCGACGGGGGCGTCCAGTTGCTCGTCTGTACCGACGGCGAGCCGGTCAGGACAGTCGAGCTCGACGACACCGACGACCGGTCGGCCACGGCTTCGACCAACTCGGGCTCCACCGGGTCGAGGCCCGCGTCTTCGAGTGCAACGACGTCTCACAGGCCTGCTTGAGGCGGTGGATTTAGCAAAGAGGGCGTCCACCACGAGGTGGCGTTCGTCGACGGTGAGTACCGGGGCGCCTGCTGGTGCGGACTCCTCGAAGCCGAGTGGCGCGAGGTGTAGACGCGGTCGCGGGTCCGCTCACTCCACCCGGAACACGGGTTCGGCGACAGCCTCGCTCTTGCACTCGGGACACCGGCTGGGGCGGTTGACCAGGTCGTCGAAGTCCTCGAAGCCACACTCCCGGCAGGTCGGCGGGGCGACTAGGAGGGTCTCGTCGGTCGGCTCCAGCGACTGGGCGATATGCCGGACGTGGTCCAGGGCTGCGGCCGTCCGGGTCCCGAATTCGGTGGCGAGTTCGCTCGCCGCCAGCGCCTCCTCGCGCAGGCGATTGGTGATGCGCTCGCGGGTGGTTTGGCTTGCCTCACGCATGCCAGTAGGTCGGTGTGGACCGGTAAACCTCTTGTGCGCCCCGACCGGACGGGCCGGTCTGTGAGGGCGGAGACGCCGCGCGTAGCGTGCGATATTTGCCTACCGAGGCCACGGATGAAAAGGGATATACACGCCCGCTTGGTGGTGTCCGGTATGAATGCAGTCGTGCTCGCCGGGGGGTATGCGACGCGTCTGTGGCCGGTCACCCGACACCGCCCGAAGATGCTCCTCCCGGTGGGTGAGACGACCGTCATCGACCGTGTGCTCTCCGGGCTTGAGGCCGACGACCGGGTCGAGGAGGTCTTTCTCTCGACGAACGAGCGGTTCGCGGACGACTTCCGCGAGCACATCGCGCACGCGGGCTACGAGAAACCCCGCCTGAGTGTCGAGGACACGACCGAGGAGGACGAGAAGTTCGGCGTTGTCGGGGCGCTGGCCCAACTGGTCGACCGCGAGGGGGTCGCCGACGAGGACCTGCTGGTCGTTGCGGGTGACAATCTCATGGGCTTCGATATCGCCGAGTTTATCGACTGTTTCGAGGCCCGCGAGGCGCCGACGCTCGCGGCCTACGACGTCGGTTCCCGGGAGAAGGCAACAGCCTACGGGCTCGTGGACATCGACGGCGAGGAGATTGTCGACTTTCAGGAGAAACCCGACGACCCGCCGAGCACGCTCGTCTCGGTCGCCTGTTATGCCTTTCCCGCCGGGTCGGTCCGCTTTGAGGAGTATCTGGCGGGGGACAACAACCCCGACGAACCCGGCTGGTTCATCCAGTGGCTCGTCGACCGCGAGTCGGTCTACGCCTTTAGCTTCGACGGCGCCTGGTACGACATCGGCACGGCTGACAGCTATCTGGCGGCCGTCGAGTGGGCGCTGGAGGGGGGGTCGATTGTCGCCGACTCCGCGACTGTCGTCGATGGGACTGTCGGCGAAAACGTCCACATCATGGCGGGGGCCACAGTCAACAACGCCGACCTCGAGCGCTCGGTCGTCTTTCCCGGTGCAACCGTCGCTGACGGCACAGTCGAGGACTCGCTGGTCGACTCCGACGCCGACGTCCGTGGGCACGACCTCTCGGGGGCACTCGTGGGCTCACACACGCAGATCCACCGGGAGTGAGCGACCCGCCGGCGGGCAGCCGTGGCGTGGGTTGAGAGATGGGAACGCCTAAGAGCAACGCGGGGGCACGTTCGGGCGTGACTGACGGGACGCGCGTGGATATGCACGTGAAGGTGCTCGACGAGCGGGTCGTCACGCGGGCGAAAGCCCGGGACCTGGACGCGCTGGTCTACGCGCCACACTTCACCCGCTGGCCGGATGTCGTCGACCGGGCGGCGGCGTTCTCCGACGACGACCTGGCGGTGGTGCCCGCCCGCGAGCTGTTCACCGGCGACTGGCGCACCCGCCGGCACGTCCTCGCGCTCGACCTGGAGCGGTCGGTCCCCGACTTCCTCACGCTCGAGGGGACGATGGCGGAGTTGGCCGCACAGGACGCGCTCGTGCTCGTGCCCCACCCCGGCTTTCTCACGGTCAGCTTCGGCCGCGACCACCTCGAGCGGTACCGCGACCAGGTCGACGCCATCGAGGTCTACAACCCCAAACACCCCCCCTGGGACAACAGCCGTGCCCGCCGGACCGCGGCGGACATGGGGCTGCCCGCGTTCACCTCCTCGTACGCCCACCTCCGGGGGACCGTCGGGGAGTGCTGGACGACCTTCGAGGCCGACATCGACGGGCCGGCGGCCCTCCTGACGGCAGTCCGGGACGGGTTGCCGCGCCAGGTCGACCACAGACGGGGCCCGGTCCACCTCTTTCGCCGCGGCGCGGAGTTTGCCCATCTCGGCTGGGAGAACTCCTGGCGGAAGTTCGACCGGGTCTACCTCTCGGGCACCGAGCCGACCCATCCCGGCCACGTGGCCTACGACGGCCGGTTCGACGATGTCCGGGTCTACTAGACTATCGCCTGCGCCCCCAGCCCGAGCCCCTCGCTGGCCTGCTGGAGTGTGGGTGGCGCGTAGTAGACCACGCCGGCGATAACCACGAGTTCGACGACCGTGATCGCTATCGTGAGCGCCCCCGACCACCTGCTGTCGACCGGGACGCCGACGGGGACATTGAACTCCCGGTCCCAGAGCGGGTAGAGGAGGGCAATCCCACGGGTCGTCCCCAGTACGTCGAGTACGTAGTGGGTGAGCACGCCCAGCCAGACCCACTGGAGGTTGGCGAAGTAGACGGGGTACGCGCCGACGACCACCAGGACGGGGAGATTGTGCAGCGTCTTGCGGTGTTTGCCGAAGGCGGTGTCGACGTCCGGAAACAGCGCCCCGAGGACCACCGGCACCGAGACCGCCGCGACGGTGCGGACGGTCTCGACGCCGCCGTCAGGGTTGAGCACGTACCCGAGACCAACTGCGAGCAACGCCGCGTTCAGCACGTGACCGCGTTTGTTCACGCCCGGACAGCCGGGCGGCGGGGTTACAAAGCTTCCCGTGTGTGCCGTTTCGAGGCTGGCCACCCGGTGACGGCCACCACCCGCTCAGACCGCCGCCAGCAGGTCCGCCAGCGCGCGCCGTGTGAACCGTTCGCGACGGTCGGCGCGGCCCTCCCCGTCGAGAACGCGACGCTCGGTCGTCGTCTCAGAGTCGCCGCTCTCCCAGGGTGCGGCGCGGGCGACGCTGACGATACAGGTCCCCACCGGCCGGTCGTCGGTGCCGCCGCCGGGGCCGGCGACCCCGGCGACCGCCAGCCCCCAGTCGGTCCGGGCGCGGTCCCGGGCGGCCCGGGCCATCGCCGCGACCGCCGGCCCGCTGACCGCGCCGTGTTCGTCCAGTCGCTCCCGGGGGACCGCAAGCACCTCCCGCAGGGAATCGTAGCTGTAGGTGACGAAGCTCCGGTCGAAGTAGTCACTCGCCCCCGACGGCGCGGTGAGCAGCGCCCCGACCAGCCCGCCGGTTGCGGCCTCGGCCACCGCGACGGTCTCGCCGGCCTCCCGGAGCGCGTCCCCGACCCGCCGTTCGACCGGCGGGTCGTCGGCGTGTGCGTCCATATCCTGGCCTCGGGTGCCACCGGCAAAAGCGGCGGGGCAAAGGTCTGTCGGCGTGGCGCTCGGCGCCGTTCTAAAGCTTCAAACCCGAGGACGCCCCAACACGTACAATGGCAGATAGCGCCGACACCGGGGGAGTCAGCAGCGGGGTGGCCGACACCGCCGGGTCCGGCGGTGAGACTGACGCCGACGGCCTCGACTGGCGCGAGTACTTCGGCTTTCCAGAGCCCTACGAGAACCAGGCCGACGCTATCGAGTCGGCTATCGGGGCGGGGCAGGCAAACGGCTACCTCGCCATGGAGGGTCCCTGCGGCACCGGCAAGACGATGGCCGCACTGACCGCCGGCGCGGCGCTCGTCCGGGCGGGTGACTACGAGCGTGTGCTCGTGGTCACGCCGGTCAAACAGCAGCGCCAGCAGTTCGTCGAGGACCTCCGCACGATGAACGCCGGCCTCGACGACCCGCTGCGTGGGATTTCCCTGACCGGCAAGCGTGACCTCTGTCCCTACGGCCGTGAGGGTGTCTTTGGCGACACCGCCACCCACGACCGGTGTGAGGACCTCCGGGAGGCCACGGCCGGTCTCGTCGAGAGCGAGGGGACAAGCGACGACCAACCGGCCGCGGAGGCGGCAGTCGGCGGGGCCGACGAGGAGGTCTGGTGGGACCCACAGCGGGGCGCGGACCTGGCGGCGGCGGCCCGGCCGGACGCCGCCGGCCAGCGTACCCTCGCCGAGGAGAGTCTCTCCACGGCGGGTGCGACTAGCCCATACCGACAGAGCCAGCCGACCGCCCCCGCCGACATGAGCGACGGCGAGGACGACGGCCCGCTGTACTGCGCCTTCGAGGCCGACTGGTATGCCCGCAACCGCGGCTCACCGGTAGACTTTGGGGTTGGCGAACAGGCCGTCGTAACCCCCGAGGAGTACCTCCCGGCCGCGACCGAGCGGGGGACCTGCCCCCACCGCGCGATGAGCGTCCTCCTGGAGTCCGCGGAGGTGGTCGTCGGCAACTACAACCACCTCTTCGACCCCGACTCGCGGCCACTGCTTGGCGGTATCCTCGACGCGGACACCTTCGTGGTCGTCGACGAGGCCCACCGCGTAGAGGAGCGGGTCCGGGACCTGCTCTCGGACCGGGTCGGGCGCGCGACACTGCTCCGAGCGCGCAACGACTGTGCGAGCCTGCTCACCCGGGCCCGCGAGGGTGACGACCGGAGCCGCCAGGTTGCCGACCGACTCGCCAGCCACGACGCCGACCTCGACGCGGTCGAGCGGGCCCGTGACTTCTACGACGATGTCCTCGCCTGGCTGGACGACCGGGTGGCGGAGTACCTGCTCGACGAACACGGCCCGGGGTGGCGCGGGGACCCGGGGACGCTGCCCGACCGTGACCAGGAGGTGCCGCTGCGTGACCCCGAGACCGTCGAGCGCGACGACCTGACGGCGTGGGCCGAAGCGGAGGGGTACACCGGCGCGGACTGGCGGGCACTCCCGGCGGTCGGGGCGGCCGTCGAGGACACCCTCTCGGAGTTGGGTGAGCGGTCGGCCGTCGCCGCCGGTGTCGGCGTCCTCATGACGCGGTGGTACGAGGCCGACCACGCCGCCAGCTTCCGGGAACTCGAACTGGAGCACGCCCCTGCCGACGAGCGGTCGGTGAGCGAGCCCTGGCAGGCCGCCTACACCGCCGGCCTGGTCCGCTTCGAGTGTATGCCCGGCGAGTCCCTGCGCGACATCTTCGACGAACTCGGTGGCGGGGTCCTGATGAGTGCAACGCTCGCGCCGCTCGACGTCTTTACCGAGGTGTCGGGGCTGGAGGCGCTCCGGACGGCGGGCCGGCCGGTCATCGAGCGCAGTTACGACCTCCCCTTTCCCGAGGCAAACCGCGCCTCCTGGCTGGTGGACGCGACGCCGTTTACCGCCCACAACCGCGGCGACCCCGCCGAGCAGGCCGACCCGGGAAGCTGGAACCGGACCCGTGACGAGTACGCCCACGTCCTCCGGACGCTCGCGCGCTCGCCGGGCAACGTCATGCTCGCGCTCCCGAACTACCGGGAGGCCCGCTGGGCCGGTGACTACCTCCGTGACGCCGTCGACAAGCCCGTGCTGGTCGACGAGTCCTCCTCGAACGAGACTACCGAGAGGCTGAAACGGGACTTTTTCGCCGGCGACGGCAAGGTGTTGGTGACGAGCACCCGCGGGACGCTGACAGAAGGGGTCGACTACGACGGCGACAAACTCGGGCTGTGTGCGGTGGTCGGTGTCCCGCTCGTCAACATCGGCTCGCCGCGGGTCCGGGCGGTCCGGCGGGCCTACGCCGATGCCTTCGGCGAGGACTGCGCCTTCGAGTACGCGCTGACGGTGCCGGCGGTCCGACGCGCGCGCCAGGCTATCGGCCGGGTTATCCGGGGCACAGAGGAGCGCGGGGTCCGGGCGCTGGTGGGCCGCCGGTACGTCTCCGGGGCCCGCCACAGTGTCTTCGACTCCCTCTCGCCGGCCGAGCGCGCGGAGTTCGTCCGGATGACCCCCGATTTCCTCGCAGACAAGCTCCGCGAGTTCTGGGGCGCTGACACGTAACGCAAGGTGTTTATGTGCGCCGCCGAGTCGTGCAAAGAATGCCCACCTGCCAGAACTGCGGCGGCTTCGTCACCGAGCGCTACGTCCGCGTGTTCGCACCGGAGGGATACGAGCAAGACGGCCCGCGGGTCTGTCCTAACTGCGAGGACAAGCTCCGGGACGGGGCCGAGGTCCGGGCAGCCCGTTCCTCACGGTCGTAACGGCTCCCCCCGACAGTACCCGTCACCAGCGTGACCGTCTCCCGCTCGTAAGGCACACAACGGCCCACGGCAAAGACCGGGTATGGACCTAAAAGTCGAGCCGGTCGAGGAGATCAGCGGCTCCGTGCCCGCGGGCGTCGACGCCCCCGAGTACGTCCTCTACGGCGGCAAGGGCGGCGTCGGCAAGACCACGATGGCCGCGGCCACGGCGCTTGCTAGTGCCCGCGGTGGCACCCCGACGCTCGTCGTGTCGACGGACCCCGCACACTCACTCTCGGACACACTCGAGACTGACGTCCCCGCCGAGCCCGGCCAGGTCCGCGAGGACCTCTACGCCGCGGAGATCGACCCCGAGGACGCCCTGGCGGAGGGGCCCTTCGGCGGCGAGGGTGACGGCGGCAACCCACTCGCCGGACTGCTTGGCGGGGACGCCGCCAACCCGCTTGGCGGGTCGATGCCCGGCTCCGACGAGGCCGCCGCCATCCGGCTACTGATGGAGTACCTCGATGACCCCCGATTCGAGCGCGTGGTCGTCGACACCGCCCCGACCGGGCACACGCTCCGGCTGCTCGAACTCCCCGAGATGCTCGACTCGATGGTCGGCCGGCTGGTCACCCTCCGCGAGCGGATGGGCGGGATGCTCGATGGACTGCTCGGCGGTGACGACGGGGACGAGGGGGTCGACGGTCTCCGTGACTTTGCCGACCGGGTCGAGGAACTACGGGTCCTGTTGCGTGACCCCGCAAAGACGGACTTTCGTGTCGTGATGGTCCCCGAGGAGCTGAGCGTCCGCGAGTCGGAGCGGCTACTCGACCGGCTCGCGGAGTTCGGGGTTCCCGTGGGGACTGTCGTTGTCAACCGCGTCATGCAGGACCCTGCGGAGGTGACCGGGCTCGATGCCGAGGCTAGCGAGGCGCTGGTCGCGCCGAACCACACCGACTGTGCGTTCTGTGCCCGTCGGTGGGAGGTCCAGCAGCGCGCGCTGGCGGCCTCGCAGGACCTCTTTCGGTCCTACGACGTCCGCCGGGTCCCGCTTCTGGCCGAGGAGGTCCGTGGCGAGGCGCTGCTCGACGTCGTGGCGGCCTGCCTGGACTAGGGGAGCCGGCTGACCAGCCCGTAGACGGTATCACGGAGCTGGTGGGGGAGAAAGCGCGCGAGCAGTAGGACCCGGGCGGCCCGGCCGACGGGGTACCGCGGGTCGGGGTCGGCGACGCTCGCGGCGTCGTGGACGGTCGCGGCGACCGCCTCGGGCCCGACCGCGAACAGCGAGTCCGCGTCGACGGCCGCGCGGTCCTCGAAGAAGCTATACACCCACCCGTAGGCCGGTCGGGTCTCCGTCTGCTCGAGACTCCCGGCTGCCCGCTCCTGAAACCCGGTCTCGACGGGGCCGGGTTCGACCAGCACCACCTCGACCCCCAGCCCCTCCACCTCGGCACGGAGGGCGTCGCTCATCGCCTCAAGTGCGAACTTCGAGCCCGCGTAGGCGCCGTATCCCGGCGCCGAGACCCGGCCGCTGACACTCGAGATGTTGATAATCGTCCCCTCGCCCTGCTCGCGCATGGTCGGCAGGACCGCCCGGACCATCCGGTGGGGGCCGTAGACGTTGACCTCGTACTGCTGGTGGAGCCGGTCGGTCGGGATGTCCTCGACGGGGCCGTACTGGGCGTAGCCGGCGTTGTTGACCAGACAGTCGACCCGGCCGGTCTCCTCGAGTATCCGGTCACGGACCCGCTCGACCCCAGCGGGGTCGGTCACGTCGAGTGCGGCCGTCTCACAGCCCGCCTCCGCCAGGGCGGCGATGTCGTCGGCGTCGCGACTGGTCGCGTAGACGGTCCACCCTTCCTCGGCAAACAGCTCCGCGGTCGCGCGTCCGATCCCCGACGAACAGCCGGTGACCAGAGCCGTCTCCTGCATACGTGACCCGATGGCGGCGGGACAGTTAATCATCTGCGGTCGCGCGCCGACAACCCTCGCTCACCGCAGGTCGTCGGCGGCGGCGTCGGCCAGCCGGGTCGGCTCGGGCAGCTTGTAGCCCGCGGTGCACGCGAGGACGATATCGGCGGCTGTCGCCGCACTCACCCGGTGACCGGGGCTGACGTAGACGGGGTTGATATGCCGGTTCGGCGAGTCGAACTGCCGGGTCTGAACCGCGTAGCCGATAACAGCCCCGTCGGGGGCAGTCACGTCGCCGTCGGCCTCGATTGCGACCCGCTCGCCCGTCTCGAGACCCTCGACCGACCGGCGAGGCTGCCCACAGAGGAGGCTCTTTGCGACGCCCACCGTCGGCGTTTCGAGCGCGACGCCGACGTGCGTGGCGAGGCCGGCCTCCCGGAAGTGGACCCGGCCGCTCCCGTCGACGAGTGTCACTGCCGGCTCGCCCGACAGCGCCCCCAACGCGGCGAGTACCGCCTCCCCCTCCCGGAAGGAGAGTAACCCGGGGATGTAGGGGATGGCGGCCTCGCGGACGGCGCTGGCTCGCCCGACAACCCGTTCGCCACGGACCAGCACCGCCGCACTCACCGCCTCCTCCGTGTCGCCGGCGCGGAAGGCCTGGTCGACCCCGGCGACGGGTGGGCCGCTGTGTGTGCCGAGCCCCTCGGAGTCATCCTCCATGTCGTCCGCGAAGACGGCGACATCCGCCAGCTCGCGCTGGAGGGTCTCCATCCCCTCGCGCGAGCGGTCGGGGTCCGGCAGAAAGCGAGGACGGGCGAGCTCCATCAGAAGGGGCCGCGTCCCCGGCCACCCGGGCCGCCTGGGCCACCCGGACCGCCGGGGCCACCTCCCGGACCGCCTGGACCGCCAAACTGGAGCTGTCGGGGGACCCTGACGCGGTCGCGGACCCGGTAGCCGTAGGCTAGCCCGATGATCAGTCCGAGCAGGTGGGCGACCTGCGCGACGCCGCCGGAGCCGACCCCGCCGCCGACGATTGCGAGGACGGTGATCGCGGTGTACCCCGCCGTGAGCAGCCACAGCGGGACGGGGATGAGGAAGTACAGGTAGACCCGCAGCCCGGGGTTGAAGACGGTCAGCACGGCCATGACGGCGAGTGCTGCACCGCTGGCGCCGAGGACGCCGGCCCCGCCGGCGTTGATCGCCTCGAAGATCGACCCAGGTATAAACCCGATCTGGATGATCTGGACACCGACCTGCCCGAGGCCCGCGACCGCGCCGCTGACGAGAAACAGGCCCGCAAAGGCCTTCGACCCGATGTAATCCTCGACCAGCCGGCCGAAAAAGTAGACCACGATACTGTTGATGGCGATGTGGGCAAACCCGCCGTGTGAGAAAATCGAGGTGACCCACGTCCAGACGTACTCCGGGTGAGCCGGCGAGAGTGTGAACATCGCGCTGTAGAGCCGGTAGGCCTCGGGGTTGGCGTTGATCGTCACCCCTGAGAGCGGGTAGAGCCCGGTCGCAACCTGAAAGACGAGTTGGACGGCGAAGGTGACCCACATCACCCCCAGAAATGCAAAGGTCATGTTCCCGCGGAAATACCCGAGCGGGCCGCCGACGCCCGTATCGAGGCGGCCGCCGAGCAGCCCGCTGTCCTCCTCGGTCGTCACAGAGTCGTCAAAGCCCGAGTCGAAGACGCCGTCACCGGGGTCACCCCACTCCGCCAGCCCGGGACAGCTGTGTGCCTCGGGCAGCCGGTGTTCGGCACAGAAGGTCCCGCCGCAGTGCCGACACTGGTACGGCATGCTCTCACGCTTGCCGCATTCGTCGCAGTTCGACATCGAGGGTGGCTACGGACGGACACCGCAAAGGGGTTGTGCTTGTCCCCGCGCTCGACGGACACCGGCGTCTGTGGCCCCGCTGCCGGTGGTGTTCACTCGCTCAGTGCGGTCCGCGCTTCCTCGACAGCGGGGATAACGACCCAGAACGTCAGCGCCCCGAGGATGGCGAACCAGAACAGCGCATCCTTCAGCGCAATGGCGATCTGCCCGTACAGCTCCGCCTGTTCGGGGTTGGGCGCGGACAGCTGTGTCTCGAAATCCGGCGTGTTGTACCACCCGCCGAGGATCATCCAGCCGAGCATGGCGGTCACGAAGATGCCAAAGCCCTTTGCGAACTCGTCAGCCATTGTCCGATTCTTCGGTAGCGTCGTCTTTAGCCTTTCCCATCTCCGTGGTGCGAAACCGCGTGGAGAAGGCGTAGATGGTGGCCCCAAACACCAACGACGACAGCCCCAAAATCCCTAGTACAGGGTCTATCTCGGAGAGTTCGGCCGTTGCCCTGTTTGTTGCCGAGTCGAGCATGACGAAACCCGCGAGCACGAACGCGACCGCAAACAGTGTGGAAAAGACGGTAACCGTCTTGTACAGCCGGAGCGGAACGACAACATCGCTGCCGTCGTCTGCGCGGCGCGGGTGGTCCACCGACGCGTCCGGCTCCTCGGCGTCAGTGTCCCCGGCCATCTACTTCGGCGGCCGCAGCCGGTAGTACCGCCGGTTCAGGTCGAACATGTACCCCTCCCGCATCGACTTCAGCACGGAGTAGGCGATACAGGCCGCGAGCACCGGCAGCAGAAACGCCAGGTCGAACTGCAGGGTCGGCTCCATCGGGATCAGGTTGTTCACCGAGTAGGCGGAGATGGTGAACGCGAAGACGACACCGCCGAACCCGACGGCGGCCCAGAAGGGCTGTTCGACGGGGCGACGAGCCGCCCCCTTGTTCAGGAAGGGGACGATGGCGACGGCGCCGACCACGACCAGGTTCGCGAGCACGCCAAACGTACGGTCGGCCATCAGCTTCTGTCCGCCCAGCAGGCTCAGTTCGGGGTTCAACGGCGCCAGCTTGAGCAGGCCAAACGACCAGTAGAGATACCAGTCCGGCAGGATGATCGCGGGTGTCGACCCGGAGTTGGCCGGCGGCCCGATGTGTGGCGGCAGTGTCGCCGCGAGCAGGATGATCATCCCCACGAAGAAGCTCGTGATCGCGAGATTACGGATCATCTCGTGGGGCCAGGCCGGAAAGCCCAGCACGTCACGCTCGACGTAGCTGGACTCCTGGCGCAGGTCCTGGTCCTCCCGGCGGGCCCGCTCGAAGTACTCGTAGGTCAGCCGTGAGAGCCCCTGAGAGCGTTGCTTTCGCTCGCTCCAGGCCGGCGTCTCGTCGTCCGGCGGGACGATCCCCGGTCCAGCGCCGTCGGTGACTGTCTCCTCGCCGCCGTCGGAGCGAAGCCCCGAGTCGGTCGCCTCGCCTGTCGGACCGCCGTCTGCCGCGACGTCTTCGGTCGGTTCCTCCGTGTCGGTGGTGTCGGTGTCCTCGGTCATTGTGTTAGTGCGGTTCCGCGATGCCCTGCATCCAGACGATACCGATGTGGACCGCGATCAGCGTCGTCACGACAAAGGGTAACAGGAACACGTGCAACAGGTACATCCGTTGCAGCGTGGCCTGGGTCAGTGTGAAGCCGCCAAAGAGTAGCTGGGCGACCCACTCACCGATGAGCGGGATCGACAGCGACATTTCGACGCCGATCTGGCCGGCCCAGAAGGCGAGTTGGTCCCACGGGAGCAGATAGCCCGTGTACCCAAACACCATCGTCAGCGAGATGAGCACGATGCCGATGATCCAGTTGAGTTCGCGGGGCTCCTTGTACGCGCCGGTAAAGTAGACCCGCAGCATGTGCAGAAAGACCGCGGCGACCATCACCTGGGCCGACCACCGGTGGAGCGAGCGGAGGAAAAAGCCCATGTTCAGGTCGGTCATGATCAGCGAAATCTGCTGGTAGGCGACCGTCGACGTCCCGTCAGCCGCCGCGGCAGCGGGCGCGTAGTAGAAGCCCAGCAACGCCCCGGAGATCGCAGCTACGATGTACGCGATCGTCGAAAAGGACCCTAACGCGTACAGGGGGTACCAGTACCAGAATTTGTTGTCCAGGTTGTACTGTTCGGTGTGGCTCTTTGGCATCTGCATGTTGACCTTGTAGTACAGGTCCTCGAGCAACTCGAGGTAGTCAACGATGCGCAGCCGTTTGTCGAACCACACCAGGACCGACAGGTAGATCGACTCCACCGGCGTCAGGTCCCGCTCTTTCATCCAGGCTTTGTGGTCGTGGTCGTCTTTGCGTTCGAGACTCATCGTATCACTGTAGGGGACGCGGCAGGGCGATAAACTGCTTTTTGACCGGGCTGTACGGGTTGTATATCGACTGGTGACACTGGCAGTACACCTGGTCTCCGCCGCCGTATTCCTCGCTTCCGGGGTTGTTTTTGAATCCCGGCGTACAGCAGAAGTGGGTGCACTTGTTGAGCCAGGCCATGAATCCGTCCTGGGTCGCGGCGTTTATAAAGGACCTGACCGGCCCCGGCAGGTTTCCGTACTGTCCCTCGCCGTTTGCCATCCTCTCGACCTCGACGCTCCGGAGAACCTGCACAGGCATGCCGCGACCCTCCTCGGGCTGGCGCCAGGTGGCCGAGGCGGGCTTGCCGAGCCCGTCCTGACCGATCCCGTTACCCCACTCCTCGTAGTCGTCGAACATGTCGACGGTGAGCGGCTCGCCACGGTCGATACCCTCCATCCAGTCGTAACCACCGCTTGCGAGGAAGCTGTTGTTTGCCTCGGTCGTGGGCTGTGTGCTCGCGTACTGCTGGACCCCACAGTACTGGAACCAGGCCGAGGAGTAGGTGACACCGCCGACATCCTGTTCGGCGACCGTGACCGTGCGGCCACCCTCCTGTCGCTCGGATATCTCCGGCCACAGCCCCGTCAACTCGCCGCCATCGACCTCGACGGGGATGACCGGCATCCCACGGGGTGCAGGCCCCGCGGTGTTCTCGATGGCGATGAACTCTGTC
>JBLGCN010000009.1:0-16526 GCA_047617405.1 Natronomonas sp. | reverse complement strand
CTCGTTCCTCAAACAGCGCAAGCGCAACCTCGAAGCGACTGTCGAGGAGGTCGAGAATGGCGTCGACCTCGGCGCCGCGCTCGTCGTTGCCCGACAGCAACGGGTCGGGGTGGACCTCGTAGTCAAAGCGCTCCCGGAGTTCGGCGGCGAGACCCTCCGGGGCGGTGTAGCCGGCGTCGATACTGCGGTACTCCCCCTCGACGGCGTCGGGGCCGCCCGCGACGACTATGCCGTCGATGGACCGTGGCGGATACATGGTTGGCATGTTGACCACACCCGCGGACTGTCCCTCGTCGTTGAGATAGTCCCAGAGCTCGGCCGTCCGGAAGTCCCCGCCCTCGGCCACCTCGATGTGGCCGTCGGCGAGATTGACGTGCTCGAACCAGAAGACACCCAGCCCGCCGGGGTCCTTGCCCGCCGAGTAACACTTCCAGTTGGGAAAGGTGACAGGAGGGAGACAGCTCTGGGTGCCGGCCCAGGAGCCGTCCCCCCGGAGGGCGGCCAGGTTGGGCAGGTCACCGGCAGCGAGCCACGGGTCGAGCAGCCGCCAGCTAGCCCCGTCTAACCCCACCACAAACGTCCGTGTCATCGGCCGGAGGGAGGCGGGGGAGTCACTAGTCGCTTTCGGACCCTTCGATAGCTCTAAGTGTCGACAGGAGCGTGACTCCGGTAGTGCGAACAGTCGCCGTCGTCCCCGCGTACAACGAGGCAGACACCGTCGGGTCCGTCGTCGACAGGACCGCCCCCCACGTCGACGAGGTGGCCGTCGTCGACGACGCCTCCACGGACGGTACCCCGTCTGTCGCCCGCGACCACGGCGCGACCGTCCTCGAGCACACGTTCAATACGGGTGTCGGCGGCGCCGTCAGGACAGGCTACCGGTACGCTATCGAGCAGGGGTACGACCTCGTCGTCCAGGTCGACGCCGACGGGCAACACGACCCCGACCAGATTCCCGACCTGTTGGCGGCGGCCGAGGACTGTGACATGGTGGTCGGCAGCCGGTACCGCAACGAGAGTATCGAGAAGTACCCGCTGGTCCGGCGGGCCGGCATCCGGTTTTTTACCGGCGTGGTGAACGCGCTCGGCGGTGTCGACGTGACCGACGTCACCAGCGGCTTCCGGGTCTACCGGGTGTCGATGCTCCGGCGGGTGCTTCACAAGCGTGACGCCCACTGGGCGGTCGAGCAGACACTCGACGCGGCCCGCCAGGGCTACCGGATCCGAGAGGTGTCGGTGGAGATGCCAACCCGCGACCACGGCGAGTCACAGTTCGACCTCGGGACGTTCGCCCTCTACCCGCTCCGGATGACCGACGTGGTGCTCCGTGTGGTTCTGTTCAGATAATGGTCGAGTACGCCGCGGTCAACCTCGTCGCCGGGGTCGTGGGGATGGGGGTGCTCGGCACCGGCTACGTGCTCGTGCGCCGCGAGCGCGAAGCCCTCGGCCTGTTCGTCCTCTCGGTCGCCGTCGGTGCCGGGCTGCTGTTCGTCGCGGTCACACCGGACTCCTTCGACGCCATCGCGACGTTTCTGGGCCTCGAGTTCAAGACACACGCCATCCTCGTCGTCGCCAATCTGGTGCTCTTCGCGCTGGTCACGTACCTGCTGTACCGCATCGGCCGGCTGTACGACCGTCTCTCACGGCTCAACGAGGAGGTCAGCCTCCTCAAGACCGAACTCGAGGACGGAGAGGAGTGAGCCGGCAGGACCGGCCCCGGGCGGTCCTTTCGGTCGACGTCGAACTGTTCGACCAGACCCCGGCCTACCGGTCGGCCCGCGGGACGACCGACCGGGAGGGTGTCGGACTCGAAGGGCTGGAGTACCTGCTCGAAGCCCTGAACCGGGAAGGCGCAACGGCGACTGCTTTCGTGGTCTCGCGCGCGGCCGAACGCCACCCGGGGGCTGTCCGGCGACTTGCCGACGCCGGCCACGAGGTGGCCTCACACTCCCACAGCCACCGCCTGCTCACCGACCTCTCGACGGCAGCGCGCCGCGAGGAGTACGAACGCTCCCGTGGGCTGTTGCGCGAGTTGACCGGGCAGCCGGTCCGGGGCTTTCGCGCGCCGGCCTTCGACGTTCCGCCGGGACACTTCGAGGGGCTGCAGCAGGCGGGGTACGCCTATGACTCGAGTGTCGTCGCCAGCCGTGCGGTCCCCGGCTGGTACGGCGGCGAGTACGGCCTGGAGGCCCCGGCGCCTGTCACCGAGGTTGCGCCCGGGTCGCCGGCGGGGCTGACGGAGGTGCCTGCGAGCGTGATGCCCGGGCTCAGGCTCCCGCTAACGGGGACCTGGCTGCGGTTTTTTGGCCCCAGATACACGGTGCTGGGGATGCGCCTGCTCGCGCGCCGCGGGGTCGCACCCGTGCTGTACGTCCACCCCTGGGAGCTGGTCGACCTGCCGGCGGTCGATGGCGTCCCCGGTCGGGTCTACTGGCACACCGGCGAGTGGATGCGCCGGGCTATCGACCGTCTCCTCGCACAGCCCTTCGAGTTCACCACGACGGCGGCCCTCGCCGGCGAGACAGGGTGTGATGACCGCCCCTCCGGCGACCCCGAGGGGAGGCGGTAGCGTTTGCCCCGGCGCAGCCCCCGGGCGCTTGCGCTCACCGCGCTCCAGTACGGCGTTGCACTCGCCGCGCTCGCCTGGGTGCTTCTGCAGGTCGACCCCGGCGCGGCCCTCGCCCGACTCGGCCGGCTCGACCCCCCAGTGCTGGCCGCGCTCGCCGCCGTCACACTCGCCGGTCTCGCGGCCCGGTTTGCCACCTGGCAGGCCGTGGTGGCGCCGGTCCACCCAGTCAGCCTCCGGACGGCCGCGAGCACAGACCTCGTCGTCAACTTCGTGAACCAACTGCTCCCCTCGCGGCTCTCCGGGCGGGTGGCTGCCCCGTTTGTCCTCCGGAGCCAGACCGGGATGGCCTACGCCGACGCCGCGGCGGCGTCGGGCGTCCACACGGGGGTCTACGCCGTCTACTACGGGCTGACGGCGGCGGTCGGACTCGGGTTCGCGGTCGCACTGGCCGACCTGTCGACCGGGCTGGTCCTGCTGCTCGCGCTCTCGACGGGGCTGTATCTCGTGGCCGGGTCGGTCGTGTTGCTCGCGGGGACGAACCTCCGGCTGCTCGACCCGCTGGTGGCGTGGCTGGCCGGGGCTGTTGGGCGGCTCCCCCGTGTGGGGGACCGCGCCGCCGAGCGGGTCCGCGGTCTGCTCGCCGTTACCGAAGCCTCCGCCGAATCGTTCCGTCAGGTAGCGGCCGACCCCGGCGTCTGGGCTCGCTACGCCCTCGGGTGGACCGGCGCGCTCGTGCTCGCGCCGGGGTTGCGGGTCCTGTTGCTGTTCGGGGCACTGGGTGTTGGCTTCGAGCCGGCTGTCCTGCTGCCGCTGTATCTCGTGACCGCCTACAGCGTGACACTGTTGCCGCTCACCCCTGGCGGTGTCGGCGTGACCGAGGCGACGGCTACTGCCGTCTTCGTCGCGCTCGGCGTGCCGGGTGAGGCGGTCGTTCCCGTTGTCGTCATCGACCGGACGCTGGGTGTGTACCTGCCCGCTATCGCCGGCTGGTACCCCTCACTGGGGCTGGACCTCTCGGAGCTGTCGCCGGGTCAGTAAGGCGAGTCCTGGAACCGCGAGCCGTCGCAGTCTCCGGTCCGCTCCAGGACCAGCGTGTACTGGTTCGCGGCGAGTTCCTGTTCGTCGGCGTACTGGTCGGTCTGTGGAACCACCCCGTGCCGGAGCAGGTCGGCGACCGACCCCGGCGTCGGCCGCGCCGGCACGAACCCCGGCGGCCGGGTGCCGAACTCGGCCGCGATAGCGTAGTTGTACTCGCCGTCGAGCAGCCCCCTGATGTAGCTGAACCTGGCGTTACTGTTCCGGTAGTATGTGTCTCCGTCGAGATACAACAGGTCCCGGTAACCGAGTTGGATGAACTCGGGGCAGCGGTCGACCCTCTCCCCGCCGCGTTCGGCCCCGTAGACGTGGTTGACGGCCATCCCGTGGGGGACCGCGGTGTCTTGGAGGTGTCGGCGGTAGACCTCGACGGTGTCGCCGTCGTCGGCGTTTGTCTCGAGCCATGCGACCGCGTCGTCCCGGGGCATCGCCGCGTAGCCGCCAACACCGACGGCCGCGTACAGCCCGCCTGTCACCAGCAGTGCGGCCACGGCCGGCCGGGCCAGGGAGGGCCGACGGTCACGAAACCGGACCAGTACTCCCGCGAGCAACAGCGCGAGCAGCGGGAACGTCGGCAGGAGGTGGTGGACCCTGAAATCGTGCCAGCCGGCAAAGAGCCCGACCCACAGCACGACCCCGGTCAGCACGAGGACCGTCCCCCTGTTTGCCCGTCCCCGGCCTGCCCGAACGACCGTCGCGGCGACGCCGGCGACCGCCGCCAGAAACAGTGGCAGGCTCATCCCGCTGAGATAGCCCCGCAGGAACCACCACCACACCGGCGCGTCGGGGCCGGTTGACTGCGCCGCACGGGCACCCGGATTCTCCAGGAGCCGCCGGGTGACGGGCTCGACCCCGCCGACGAGCAGTGTGGGAAAGCCAATCGCGATAGTGAGTGCCCCCAGGAGCGCGCCCGGAACGACCAGCGCAGGCTGGGCGAGTGTCTCCCAGGTGTTCGGTGCCTGCCTGGCCCGCAGGACGTGGGCCGCCAGCACCAGCGCGACGACCGGCGCGGCGGTGAGCTTGAACGCGATGGCGACCCCGCCGGCGGCGCTCGCGGCAAAAAACCGCCACCGCACGCCAGTCTGGACGTATCTGACCAGCAGGTACAGCGTCACGAGCACAAAGAGGAGAGCCGGCATGTCCTCGCCACCCTCGTGGGCGATGGTCAGGAACCCGAATGTCAGTGTCAGCACCAGCCCCGCGAGCTGGCCGGCGGTCCGGCCCCACACTACGCGACCGACCCGGTAGGTGAGATAGACACAGCCAACGGCTATGAGGACGTTCACCAGCCGGACCGCCGCGAGCGCCCCCGTCCAGAACCAGGCAGGGGTTGCCGCCCAGGCGGGGTAGAACCCGAACTCCGGGTCGGGGCCGGCGACGGTCGTCAACACCTCCGACTGGCCCAGCAGGACGGTGAACAGGACAACCGGAAGCACGGCGAGCCCGAACAGATAGAAGGTCGCCCCGAAGGGGACACGGCCCCAGGCCACCCCTTGCCGGAGGCTCTCGACACTCGGGTCGGCGGCGACCGAGCCGTAGGCCACCAGCACATCGAGGAGCCGGCTGTGTTCGTCACGGGTCGCGAAGTTGGGAAGCCGGTGCCAGAACCAGAATCCACAGAGGAGGGTCGCGCCCACGAGCAGGTACCGGAGGCGACGGTCCTCACGGAGGTCGGCGGCGACGACCCCGACCCCGCGGGCGAACAGGGACCGGAGGGCACCCATCACAGGGCTCTGCGGGAACGACCAATAAAAACCGTCCGGTACCGTCAGCCAGGCCGAACGCCGGGTAACCCGCTACGGTGGTGCCGACCGGTCACTCCGACAGCCGGCTGTTGTCGTTGAGCTTCTGGACGACATCGTCGTGAATCGTGTCGTTAGTCCCGATCATCGGCGACCGTTCCTCCTCGCCGGGCAGCTCGAAGTGGTTCCCGCGGGTGTCGGTGATCGTCGCGCCGGCGGCCTCGGCGATAACCATCCCCGCCGCAACATCCCAGGGGTAGGTGTCGAACTCCCAGATCGCGTCGGCGCTCCCGCTGGCCAGATAACAGAGGTGTAGCGCGGCCGAGCCCAGCCGGCGCACACCGCGGGCGTCCTGGTAGAAGTGGGTCAGGAAGGTCCCGTCGGGGTCGTAGCCGGACATGAACATACTCTCGGCGAGGTCGTCCCGGCTGGTGACCCCGATCGGCTGGCCGTTGCGCATCGCCTGTTCCCCCTTGATCGCCGTCCAGAGCTCGTCGGTCTCCGGGGCATAGACGACGCCGAGGACCGGTTCACCGTCCTCCAACAGCCCGATCGAGACGGAGTAGTTGGGGTTGCCGTTGGCGTAGTTGCCTGTCCCGTCGAGCGGGTCGAGGAGCCAGGTGTAGGCGCTGCCGCCCTCGACGTAGGTGTCCTCCTCCGAGCGGATACCGTGACCGGGGAACTCGTTTTCGAGCGCCGTCGTGATGATATTCTCCGAGAGATAGTCAGCTTCGGTGACAATATCGGACTTGTCGGTCTTGACGGTCACCGACTCGACGCGGCCGTGGAGCTCCTTGAGCGGCTCCTGGACGCTCTTGACAGCCTCGCTCGCCACCCGTAGCGCGTGTTCGAGTTCCGTCTCCTCGCCGGTGCCGGTGGTCTGGATGTGGTCCGGGGGTTCCTTGCCCTCCGAGCCCCGGGCCCCCCACCCCAGTAGCTCGCTGATTGCGGTGTAGAAGTCGTCGTCGTAGCTCGTCCGGACGATATTCGCCGCCGTGTCGGCGCCCGTGATCCGGACCGACTCGCCCTCGTCGAGGTGGATGTAGTGACGGCCACCGTCCACGAGCACGTCCGCGGCCTCCTGTGCCACGACATCGATCTTCGTCTCGTCACCCACAATGACCGGCCGCACGCCCATCTTGTGGGTCTGTAGCGGGACAATCTGCAGCGAGGAGTTGTTCTGTGGCTGATGAACTGGGCCGCCGGATGACAGCGAGATACCGGTCGACCCCGTTGGGGTCGCAACCGCCAGCCCGGTCCCGTCGTACTCGCCGACGTACTCCCCGTCGGCAAAGGCGTCGAGTTTGGTTATCTTCCGCTCGAAGACGTCGTCCGGCATCGGGTGCTGGACCATCACGTCGTTGATCCCCGTCGCGTCCAGGTCCGGGCCGGAGATGTGTAGTTGTTGGCGGCGGTCCACATCCGACCGCCCCTGGATGGTTTCGGTGAGTGCCTCCTCCAGGTCGTCGACACCGACCCTGACCAGGAAGGCGAGTGTCCCCGTGTTGATACCAAGGAGAGGGATCCCCCTCGGGGAGAACTGTTTGATCCCCTCGAGGAAGGTGCCGTCCCCGCCGACGGTCATCCCCAGGGTCTCCATCTCCTCGTTCCACTGGGATTCGATATCGTTGCCGACCTCGACAGTCGACAGTTGGATCCCGTTTTCACCCGTCCACTGCTCCAGTCGTTCGACCGCCTCCTCGCTTCCCGGGCTCACTATTGCGATGATGTGCTCGGTCGTCGCCAGTCGTCGTCCTCTCATATGAGTAGGTGAGGTGCCAAGGGCAAAATAACCACATGATTTTCTATCCCACTTCCGGGGGGTCCTCGCGGTTCGCCAGGCCGACCGGCACACGGTTTTTTCAGCCGGACCGCCGAACCGGAGGGTATGGAGTACGAGACACTCGACACGGAGGACGCCGACGTCACTGACCTCTCGGAGGTGGCGGAGATTCCGCCGGACCTCGACATCCGGCCGGTCGGTGACCTGCTCGGCCTGGAGGGGATGAACGTCGCCATCTGGTACTTCGACCCCGGCGAGGGGATCGGTTACCACGCACACGCCGAGCAGGAGGAGCTGTACTACGTGCTGGAGGGGCGATTTTCGCTAAAGCTCGGTCGGTCGGGCGAGACGGAGACCAGAGAGGTCGGACCGGGTGCCTTCTGGGCCGCCGGCCCGGAGACCGGTCACGGCCACCGCTACCTCGGTGACGACCGCGGGGCTGTGCTCGCCATCGGCGCCCCGCCCGTCGAGGACCCGGGGATGGACCCACACGAACTGTAGCGGGCGCCGGGGCCGCGCTCGCCGCCGAGCCGACGGGCTCCGGTTAGGTCAGGCGTGAGTCTCCTTGAGGTACTCGAGGATACGGTCGGACTCGGCCATGGTGAGTCCGCGCTGCTCGTCGACGAGCACCGGAACCTGACGCTGACCGGAGACCCGCTTTACCTCGTCTCGCTTGGAGTGGAGCCCTTCGACCCAGACACTCTCGTAGTCGACACCCAGGTCGTCGAGTTCGTCGACGACTTTCTCGCAGTAGGGGCAACCCTCGAGCCGGTACAGTGTGGCTGTCATAGCCCCGTATACGGGCCGCCCTGTCTAAAGCGTGCTGGGGAGGACCGGCTGACAGGCGCACCCGGGTGCCACAGTATTTTACGTCGCCGGCGAGAGGCCAGCGTATGCCACCGACACAGGGAGCGGTCGTTCCGGACTTCGAGGCGGTCTGCTGTGACGGGGAGACCTTTCGCTCGCGGGCGCTGTCGGAGACACTAGGCGTCGACGGCGGGCTGCTGGTCTCGACGGGGTTTGTCTTTAGCGCTATCGCCGAGAACTGGTACAAACGTTTCGAGGGCTACGGCTGGGGGTCGGAGGCGGTGCCGCTCCTGGGTCTCAGCCGTGACGGCCCGTACGCACAAAACGCGTTTCTCCGCCGGCTCGACGCCCCTTTCCGGCTGTTCGCGGATGTCGGTGGTGGGGTCTCGGAGGCCCTGGGGCTGTTGACCGACCGACACCATATGGCCAATGTCACCACACCCCGACGGTCGGTGTTCGTCCTCGACGCCGACCGGGAGGTCCAGTACGCCCACGTCGCCGACGACTGGACCAGTCCGCTCCCGCGTAAGGCGGTCGGGGCGGCACTCGATGACCTCTGACCGGGCCGCGCGAGGGGGGTGGCCGCTACGAGACACCGGTGAACTCGAACCGGGCGCCACCCTCGGTGCCCTCGGTGACCGCGACCGTCCAGCCGTGGGCCTCGGCCACCTCCTTGACGATATTGAGGCCGAGTCCGGTCCCCCCCTCAGCGGTGGAGTAGCCGGCCTCGAAGACCGCCTCGCGCTCGTCGGGCGGGACCCCAGGGCCGTCGTCCTCGACGTAGAAGCCGTCCGGAAGGTCGCCGATGCGGACCACCACCGGCTCCTCACTGCTGTGGTCTACCGCGCCCTCGCCCTCGGCCTGCTGCCGACCGCCCGTGGAACCGCGTTCTACGGTGTCCTGATAGGTGTGCGAGCCGTGCTCGACGGCGTTGCGCACCAGATTTTCAAGCAGCTGTCTCACCCTCGTCTCCTCGGCCCGGACGGTGCGGTCCGTGTCGACGGTCAGCGTCGCCTCGCCGGTATCCACGTGTGCCCAGCACCGTTCGGCGAGGGTCTCCAGCGACAGCTCCTCAACCGCCTCCGGCTGCTCGCCATCCCGCGCTAGCGTCAGGACAGCGTCGATCAGCCGGCTCATCCGCTCGTGGGCCGCGCCGATATCGTCGAGATGTGGGCTGTCGAGCTCCTGCTGTGCCAGCTCGAGGCGCGCACTCGCGACGTTCAGCGGATTCCGGAGGTCGTGTGAGACAAAGCTCGCAAACTTCTGGAGCCGGTCGTTCTGTCGCCGGAGTTCCCGCTCGCGCTCCTTGCGGTCGGCGATACTCCGGAGCACGCCGACAGTCCCGCCGAACTCCCCGTCTGTCGCCGGGAGGAGGGCGATGTGGTTCTCGTTGGGAACCCGCTCGCCGTCCCGCCGGACCGTCTGCATCCTAAATGAGGTGGTCTGTTTGTCGTCCGAGGACAGCAACTCCCCGATCAGCTCCTCGCCCCGCTCGATATCCTCCTCGGGCATGACGACTGAGACGTGCTCGCCGACCAACTCCTCGGGGTCGTACCCCGTCGTCGTCCGCTCCGCGCCCGCAGGCGGTATCACAGACGTCAGATATCCGTCTGCGTCGAGTGTGTACACCTCGTCCGGAAAGGCGCGGACGATTGTCTCGTACCGCTCGAGTTCCTGCTCGCGCTCCTGCCGCTCGCTTCTGTCCCGGATGACGCCCACAGTTCCCCGGTAGCCACCGCCCTCGTCGGGCAGGAGCGTGAGGGTCGTCTCGACAGGAACAACCCGACCGCTGGCGGTGTGCAGGTCGGTTTCGACGGTCTCGATACCCTGTTCCCGCTCGAACAGTCGCCGGATGGCCGCCTCGAACTGCTCTATCCCCTGGTCGTCGAGGATGAGTTCCGGTCCCTCGGCCAGTAACCGGTCGGCGTCATACCCCGTCAGTGTCGCGAAGGCCTCGTTGACCCGAATATACTCCCCGTCGAGGTCGACCGAATAGATGCTATCGCCCATCGTCTCGATGAGACGTTGGGACTCCTCGAGTTCGCGGGCCCGGTCGACCTGCGCGCACGCAGCTGTCAGATTTGCTGCGAGGAGTTCCGCGAGGCTGACCGTCTGGTCGTCAAACTGCTGGCGGGTTGTCGACCCGGTAGCCAGTATGCCGTGTTCGCCGAGCGAGACGAGGAGCTCACTCTCGACACCTGACTCGGGGTTGCACGCCGCCGGCGCCCCCGCGACGCCTTCGAGGACCGCTGTGTCCCCCGTCTCGTAGACCTGCCAGGCGACCCCCTCGTCGCGCGCTATTTCGGCGGTCTCCGCCCGAGTGGTCCCGTGCTCTCCCCGGTCGGCCACCGGCACCAGCGCGTCGCGGTCCCCGTCGTAGCGGAGGACCGTAGCCTGGCTGAGACCGAGGATATCCTCGACCGCCTCGACCGCGGCCTCGGCGATAGCGTCGCGGGTCCTCGCCACGACCATCTCCCGGGTTACGTCGTGGAGTGTCCGCAGCTGTGTGGCCCGGCGCTTTCGGTCAGTGACATCCCGGCTCGTCCCGAGGACGACATCCTCCCCGCCCGGGGCCGGCAGCCGTCGGAAGTGTAGCTCGACGGCCTCCGCCTCCTCGGGGATGGTCGGCTCGGTCTCTAACCGAACCTCGGCTTTCCGGCCCGCCAGGATGTCGTCGACCGCCCCCCGGACCCGCTCTACCTCGTCCGCCGACAGGATCCCCGTGTCGACGAGCATAGAGACCGGTTCACCGACCCACTCCTCCTCGAGGAGGCCCGGCTCGTCGACGCGGTGGCTGACGAACCGGAACCTGTGTTCGGCACCGAGAACGTAGACGCCCTCGCCGAGGTTCCCGATGACCGTCCGGTGCCAGTCAGCCGTCGCTTCGCTCTCCCGGCGGTCGGTGATGTCTCTGGCGTTGGCGACAACCCCCTCAACTGTCGGCTCCTCGAGCAGGTTCCGGGCGCGCACCTCTACCCACCGCCAGTCCCCGTCGGCGTGCCGGACGCGGATCTCGACAGTCGCCTCCTTTCCGGGCTCGTCGGTGATCTCCCCCATCTTGGCTTCGATGGCCGGCCTGTCGTCGGGGTGAATATACTCGAACGCGCTCTCGCCGACGACCGTCTCGGGCTCGTACCCGAGCACCCGCTCGATGGCCGGGGAGACGTACGTGATCACCCCATCCGGGTCGACGACGTGGACGTAGTCGGCCGACCGCTCCAGGAGTTTCCTGAACCGGCGGTGTGTCTCCCGGAGTTCGCGCTCGGTCGCGTACCGTTCCGCGGCGTTTGTGACCCGGTTCGCCAGCAGTGCGTACTGGTCGGTTCCGGCGCTTTTCTGCAGGTAATCTGTCGCCCCTGCCCGCACCGCCTCGGCCGCAATCTCCTCGCTTCCCTTCCCGGTAAAGAGGATGAACGGAAGGTCCTGATACCGCTCCCGGACCGCCTCCAGAAACTCGACCCCGTTGCGGCCGGGCATGTCGTAGTCAGAGACGACGCAGTCGACTGCCGCGGTCTCCAGCCGGCTCAGACCCTCGTCGGCACTCGAGGCTGTCAGCACCTCCAGTCGCTCGCACTCGTCTTCGAGGACTCTGGCGGTGAGCGTCGCAAAGTCCGGGTCATCGTCCACGTGTAACACGTGGATCCGGTCTGAGTCATCGCTCATTCGCTGTTGTGAGAGGGTATATCAACCTCGCACATAACACCTGTGTCCAATTACGAGCGATGAAAATCGGGGCTCGTACACAACCGGGTAGACGCCCGTTCCAATCCGACCGGGCAGACGCCCGTTCCAATCCGACCGGGCAGACACTCACTCCCTGACTGTCTGGACGGCCCGCTGCTCGTCTGCCCGGTCTGGCGCGCCCCCGGTCGGGTCGGGGCCCGACTCGATAACCGCTCGGACCGTCTCCCGGATGGCCGTCGCTGCCTCGACGGGCTCCCACCCGAGTGACGCCAGCCGCCCGGTGTCGAGGACGTGCGGATACCGGCGGTAGAACGGAATTGCGTCGGGGTCGACACCCGCGGCCTCCGCCTCCTCCGGGCTCATGTGTACAACCTCGACCGACGCTTCGGCGGCGTTGGCCACCACGCCGACGAACTCCGCGAGTGGGTACAGTCGGCGGTCGCCGACGTTGTACGCCGCACCCGGTCGCCCGTTCTCGGCGACTGTCCGGAGCGCACGGGCCACGTTCTCGACGGCGGCCAGGTGCCATAGCGAGTCGCCGTCACCGGGCACGAGCACGTGGTCCTGCTCGCAGACCCGGTCGACCCAGTAGTCGAACCGGCCGGTGTAGTCGTGGGCGCCGTAGACGATTGTCGGCCGGACACTCATCGCGTTCACACCGCGTTCGGCGGCCGCAAACACCGCACGGTCACCTGCTGCCTTTCGCGGGCCGTAGGTCTCGGGGCTGTCGTCAGTCGCCTGCGCCTCGCTGCAGGGTTCGAGGTCGGTCTCGGCCTCCCGCTTCGGGACCTCCTCGGACCCGTACGCGTCGCCGGAGGAGACGTAGACGTAGGCGTCCACGTCGGCAAAGGCCACGGTGGCAGCGCGGACCGCCTGTGGCGTGTACGCGACGCAGTCGACCACGATATCCGGGTCGAGTGCCGCGGCCGCCTCCAGGTCACCGCTCACGGTACGGTCGCCCTGGCAGTGGTCGACGCGGTCGTGTGCCGCGAACGGGTTGTGGTGGGTCCCCCGGTTGAAGACGGTCACGTCGTAGCCGCTCGCGAGCAGTTCCTCGACGGTTGCCCGCCCGACGAAACGCGTCCCGCCGACGACGAGTGCGTGGCTCATGTGGGGACTCCGGGGTCCAGCAACAAAAAGCGACGAGACGCACCCGACGGTCAGTCGTCGGCCTGCGTGCGGAGGGAGCCGGCGTCGGGCTGGAGCGTCGCGGACGACGGGGGCTCGTTGCGCACGTCGTCGCGCTCGCGCTCGGAGATGACCTCGGCGTAGGCGTCGGGCATCACCTTCGTGAAGTTCTCCACCTCGGCCTCCCAGTCAGCCAGCAGGTCGGCGGCGCGGTCGGAGCCGGTGTACTCGGCGTGGTTCTCGACCAGCCGGGTGAGCATCTCCCGGTCCTTGCCCTCGAGGCTGCCGGACAGTGTTACCATCCCGGTGTTGGCCTGGCTCTCGAGGCTGTCGTCGGGGTCGTAGACGTAGGCAACACCGCCGGACATCCCGGCTGCGAAGTTCTTGCCCGTCTCGCCCAACACGACGATAGCGCCGCCGGTCATGTACTCACAGCCGTGGTCGCCGACGCCCTCGACGACACCCTTGACACCCGAGTTACGCACCGCAAAACGCTCGCCGGCGACCCCGTTGATGTAACACTCCCCCTGGGTCGCGCCGTAGAGGGCGACGTTGCCGATGAGGACGTTCTCGCCGGCCTCGTAGCCGGCAGTCTCAGGTGTGCGGACCACGACCTTCCCGCCCGAGAGACCCTTGCCGACGTAGTCGTTTGCCGTCCCGACCAGGTCCATCGTCACGCCGTCCTGGAGAAAGGCACCGAAGCTCTGGCCGGCCGACCCGTCGAAACGCACCGTGACCGAGTCCTCCGGGAGGCCATCGGTCCCGTGTGCCTTCGAGATCCGGTTCGAAAGGGTCGCGCCGACCGCACGGTCGACATTAGAGATGTCGGTGTCGATGGCCACCGGTTCGCCGCGCTCAATGGCCGGCTCGGCGGCCTCGATCAGCTCCCAGTCCAGGGACTCGTCGACGTCGTGGGTCTGAGGCTGGGTCTTGTAGCGGTCGGTATCGTAGTCGGTGGCGGGGTCTGCGAGCACCGCCGAGAGGTCGAGTTTCCTCGCCTTCTCCTGGCTGACGTCGGTGCGCTGGCGGAGCGCGTCCACCTGGCCGACCATCTCGTCGACAGTCTCGAAGCCAAGCTCGGCCATTATTTCCCGCAGTTCCTGGGCGACGAACGTCATGTAGTTGATCACGTGCTGGGGCTCGCCGGGGAACCGCTCGCGGAGCTGTTCGTCCTGGGTCGCAATGCCGACGGGACAGGTGTTCTCGTGGCACTGCCGGGCCATGACACAGCCGGAGGTGACCATCGAGGCAGTTCCAAAGGCAAAGCCCTCCGCGCCCAGCAGGGCCGCCACGGCGGCGTCCCGGCCGGTCTTCATCCCGCCGTCGGTCGTCACCTTGATCCGGTCGCGGAGCCCCGTCGCCACGAGCATCTGGTTGGCCTCGGCCAGCCCGAGTTCCCACGGCAGGCCGGCGTTTTTGATCGAGGTCTTCGGGGAGGCACCGGTCCCGCCGGAGTGACCTGAGATGTGGACCTTGTCGGCGTTTGCCTTTGCGACGCCGGCCGCGATGGTGCCGATGCCGTCCTCGGAGACCAGTTTGACGTTGACGTCGGCCTCCGGGTTGCTCGCCTTCAGGTCGTGGATCAGCTGTTTGAGGTCCTCGATGGAGTAGATGTCGTGCAGCGGGGGCGGTGAGATGAGCCCGACACCGGGGGTGGCGTAGCGGACGTGGGCGATCATCTCGTTGACCTTCTTGCCGGGGAGGTGGCCGCCCTCGCCGGGCTTGGAACCCTGGGCCATCTTGATCTGCAGTTCCTCCGCCTCCGAGAGGTAGGTTGAGGTGACACCGAACCGGCCGGAGGCGACCTGCTTTGTCTTACAGCCCTTCTCGGTACTGAACCGCTCGGGTGGCTCCCCGCCTTCCCCCGTGTTCGCGGAGGCGCCCAGCCGGTTCATCGCGATGGCGTTGTTCTCGTGCATCTCCGGGGACAGCGAGCCAAGCGACATGGCCGCCGTCTCGAAGCGCTTGACGACCTCGTTGACCGGTTCGACCTCCGCCAGCGGGACCGACTCGCGGCCCTCGGTGTCGAACTCCAGGAGCCCACGGAGGGTCTGGAGGGTCTCGTTCTGGTCGTTGATCTGCTCGGCAAACTCCTTGTACCGCTCGTAGTCGCCGGTCCGGACGGCCTGCTGGACCGTTCCAACGGTGTCAGGGTTCCACTGGTGGTGGATACCGCCGGTCCGGTTCTCGTACTCCCCGACCCGCTCCATCTCGGCGTCCTCGTCCCACGCGTGACTGTGGCGGGCGGTCAGGTCGGACTCGATCTCATCGATACCGATCCCCTCGGTCCGGTTCTCGGTGCCGGGGAAATACTCCTCGACGAACGAGGAGGAGAGCCCGACGGCCTCGAAGATCTGGGCGCCCTGGTAGCTCTCGACCGTCGAGATACCCATCTTTGCCATCGTCTTCAGCAGGCCGTCCTCGACGGCGTTGACGTAGGCGTCGATGGCCGTCCGTAGGTCGGCCCCGTCCGGGCCGGCGACCAGGTCCTCGATGGTCTGGTAGGCCAGGTACGGGTTGACTGCACCCGCCCCGTAGCCGATGAGCGTCGCGAAGTGGTGTACCGCCCGCGGGTCGCCGGACTCGACAACGAGCCCGACCTGGTTTCGCAGCCCGCTGCGCACGAGGTGGTGATGGATGCCGCCGGTTGCGAGCAGGCTCGGGATCGGAACCCGGTCCGGCCCCGTGTTCCGGTCCGAGAGAACGAGCACGTCGTGGTCGGCTGCCACGTCGTCGGCCTCGGCCCGGGCCGCCTCGATCGCCCCCGCAAGACCCGTCTCCGCCGGATTGTAGGTGATGTCGACAACCCCCGTCGACACCCCGCTGTCCAGGTTCTTGATGTCGGCGAGCTCCCGGTCGGTCAGAATCGGGGAGTCGAGCACGAGCTGGCGGGCGTGCTCGCGGCTCTCGCCGAGCAGGTTTCGCTGGTGACCCAGCCGGGTCTCCAGGCTCGTGACGAGCTCCTCCCGGATGTAGTCAAGCGGCGGGTTCGACACCTGCGCGAACAGCTGTTTGAAGTAGGTGAACAGGGGACGGTTGAACTGTGAGAGCACCGACAGCGGGGTGTCGTCACCCATCGACCCGATGGGGTCTTTCCCCTTCTCGGCCATCGGCTCGATGAGGTGGTCGACCTCGTCGTAGGTGTAGCCGTAGGTGGCCTGGTGGGCGCGTAGCGCGTCAACCTCGTCCTGTGGGTGGTTGTCCTCGCCGGTGGAGATATCCTCCGGACGGATCTGTTCGGCCTCGACCCACTCGCCGTACTTCTCGTCGGTGAGGTCCTCGAAGACCTCCTCGTCGGACACGACCCGACCCTTTTCGGGGTCCGCCAGGAAACACTGGCCGGGCTGGAGTCGGCCCCGCTCCTCGATCTCGCTCTCGTCGTAGGAGAGCGCTCCTGCCTCTGAGGACATCACAAGGGTGTTGTCCTCGAGGATATCGTACCGGCAGGGCCGGAGCCCGTTCCGGTCCAGTACCGCGCCGATCCGCTCGCCGTCGGTGGCCGCGACCAGCGCCGGCCCGTCCCAGGGCTCGACCAGCGAGGCGTGGTAGTCGTAGAAGTCCCGCCGGTCACCCTGGACGTCGTTTGCCTCGCCACGCCAGGCCTCGGGAACCAGCATCCGGAGGGCGTGTGGCAGGTCACGGCCGCCCATCATCAGCAACTCGAGGGCGTTGTCGACGCTTGCCGTGTCCGACTGCTCCGGGTCGTCGATGATCGGCT
>JBLGCN010000008.1:0-16862 GCA_047617405.1 Natronomonas sp. | reverse complement strand
GGGGGAGCGCCGACTACTACGACCCAAAGGACGTGACCGACGCGCTCGGGAACGTCCCCGCGGAGATGCTCGACGACGGCTTTGCGGTCATGGACCCTGTCGACAACTACCTCAGCAAGTACGTCGACTTCTACGACAACATGGAGGACGACGACTTCGCGGCAAACTTCGCCCGGATGGAGCGGTGGCTGGGCGAGGGGATCGACGTCGCCGGGGATGCCTACGTCGAGTTCCTCGAGAAGATCTACCAGGACAACGAGTTACACAACGGCGAGATGGAGCTCGACGGGGAGCACGTCGACCTGGCGGAGGTCGACATGCCCGTTCTCCTGTTGATGGGCGAGTACGACCACCTCATCCCCTCCGAGTCCTCCAAGCCGTTTCTGGATGTCATCCCCAGCGAGGACACCACCGCCATCGAGTACCCCACCGGCCACATCGGTCTCTCGGTCTCGTCGGCCTCTCACGAGGATGTCTGGCCACGGGCCGCCCAGTGGTTCATCGACCGGATGCCGCCGGAGGATGTCGCCGACCTCGACACCGACATGGTCGACACCGACGTCGAGGGCGTGGCCGTGGACGACGACGCCGTCGACATCGAGGTCGAGAGTCCGGAGGAGGCCAACGACGAGGCCACAGACGTCGAAGCCCTCGACGGGATCGGTCCGACCTACGCCGAGCGGCTCCGTGAGGCCGGGGTCGAGACCGTCGGTGACATCGGTGCGTCCGACGCGGCCGAACTCGCCGAGATTGCCGAGACCACCGAGTCCCGGACGGCCGAGTGGCTCGACCAGGTCTGAGCCGGGCCCCGGTCGCCGTCCGCCATCACTGACTACCCGGCGTAACCGACTCGCCCCGGACGTATTTGCCTTCGAAGGAACTTCTCGCTACCCGGTCACAGATGGCGTGTTTTGCGGTAGCTCCCACCCGTCGGTCAGGCAGGCGGAGCGGCCGGAACCCCGTTCTCGGTGGAACTTTGGCCCGCGGCCACGACTGGCCGGGCATGCGCGTCAGCGTCATCGGCGGGTCGACGGTCACCGAGAGGGAGTACAGGCGGGCTCGCGAGGTTGGTCGACTGCTCGGAGAGCGGGGACACGAGCTAGTCTGTGGCGGCCGTGGCGGGGCCATGGAGGCCGCCTGCCGGGGGGTCCAGGAGGCCGAGGGCCGCGCCATCGGGATCCTCCCGGGCGGGCGCGAAGGGGCCAACGAGTACGTCGACACGGCCATCGCCACACGGGTCGGTAACGCCCGCAATCCGATGGTGGTGATGAACGGAGACGGCGTGGTCGCGGTCGACGGCGGTCCGGGCACGCTCTCGGAGGTGGGGCACGCGCTGGATTTCGGTCGGCCGGTCGCCGGGCTGGACACCCACCGTATCGAGGGTGGCGGTGTCGACGACGGGGTCGAACACGTCGAGACACCGGCAGCGGCTGTCGACTACATCGAGCAGGCGGTCCGCGAGGGGTGAGGTACACCCGGTCACAGCCAGCCGGCAAAGGAATCCTCGACCAGTGTGTCGCTCTGGTGGTCGATATACTCGGCTTGCATCCCCCAGATAGCCTCCGCCAGCGGCACGCCGTCGGCGACGCTGTCCCGGACGTGTTCGTGTTTCCAGCGGGCGGGGGTTGTCCGGCGGTCCAGCCGCTCGCGGAGCGGGCGGATGTATCGGCGGGCCTCCCCGGTCTCGAGCCCGCGGGTTTCCAACCCGTCGCGGGCGTACTCGAGCAGTTCGCCACAGACCTCGTCGATGGCGGTCGTCTCGGCACCGTCGGCGGTGACCCACGTCAGGTCGGCCTGGAGGCCGTCCCGGCAGGCGGCGTAGAAGTTCTCCCGGGCGGTGTCCCACTCCAGCCGCCGGACGGGGTGTTGCCGGCGGGTCAGACTCTCCATCAGCCCGGCAAAGACAGCCTCGAAGGCCACACAGTCACGCAGCGTCGGCTGGGCGGGCAGCGGGCGAAACTCGATGCGGGCGTTGGCCGAGGAGCGTGAGCCGCCGTCGAAGACCGGCCGGACCCACCGCCAGTAGCTCCCGTGTTTGTGCCGGAGATGTCGAAACCGGTCGTCGAAGCGGTTGCCGTCGGGGACGTCCATCGGGACAATACAGCTGTCGGTCGCGATGTCGTCGATAGCTTCCTCGACGGTCTCGAAGTCCGGCGGGAACCGCACCTTCGGCTCGGCGTCGGCGCGCTCGGGGGGATTGAGGACAGACTCGAAGACACCGACCCGGTGTTCCATGTGTGCGTCGGCGACGACCCGCTTGGCGGGGGCGTCGTCGTAGAGGTCCGGCGGAAAAAAGGGGCTGTTGACCCCCAGCGCGAGGAGCGGGCCGGCCACCCGCAGGGCGTACCGGAAGTAGCGGGGCAGGTCGGGGGCGTGGGGGACCTGGTAGTGGGGCTGGATGGAGGTGATCAGGCTCTCGGGCATCACCGTCCCGGCCTGCAGGGAGACGTGCGGGGCGTCGAGTGTCCGCCCGGACGGGTAGTCGGTGTTGGCCATCGCGTGGTACCGGACGGTGTCGCTCATGTTCGCTCCGATCATCACGCCGTCCTGTTCGACCGAGTCCGTCAGGTACGCCGTCGCGGTTTCGCCGACCGGCGGGACCGTCCACAGCCCGTCGGCGACCAGCCGGAGGTCGTCCGCGTTGGCCCGCTCCTGGGCCGGCGCGACGTACGCCTGCAGCTCCTTCAACTGGGCCAGCAGGCCGTACGTCGACAGTGGCTGTGGGCTGGTCTGTAGCTCCGCGTTGTGCAGCCCCAGCTCCTTTTCGAAGCCGATCAACTCGAGCAGTTGCCGGGACATCCGCCGCAGCCCGTCGGCCGCAGCGTCGACGCCGTACAGCTCGAGTTCTAACCCCACAAGCGCCTGGGTGTTGTCGAACGTGCCCGCCGCCACCTCGGTTTTCAGCTGCTCGGCCTCCGCCAGCGCCGCCGCCTGGAAGGCCTCACGGTCGACGGCCAGCGCCTCCCGTATCTCTGTGGCCAGCTCCGAGGCCGACATGGACACCCATTCCGTGCCCAGCGGTTTGAATGTCGCGACGTGGGTTCAGACCGGGACGACGACCACGGGCCGGTCGGTCTCCGCCAGCAACGCCTGCACGGTCGAGCCCGGCGGGTCACCGGCCCGCTCGGGGTCGCCCTGCCGGGTGCCGACGACGACCCGGGTGGCGTCGTGCTCGGCCGCAACGTCCCGGATGACCGCGGCGGGCTCGCCTGCCCGCTCGACGGTCTCGACGGTCGCCCCGGGCAGGCGGGTCCGGGCGACGTTGCCCGCGTCACCGGCGTCTCGCGGTGTCGTGTCCCCCTCTGTGGCCGTCACGACCACCACCCTGTCGGCGCCATCCAGGTAGTCACAGGCCGCTGCCGTCGTGTGTACCGATGCCGTCCCGACGACTGTCGTCATGGGGGAGGTTGTGGCCGGGCGGTCCTACGCCTTTCCCCCGAACCGGTATGTCGCCGCGGGCCGTCGGGGTAGGTGTGACCGACACGGACGGTGGCACGTACACCCTGCTCGTCGAACTCGCGGAGCCGGCTACCGTCGAGGTGGGCGCACTCGGGGCTGTCGACCTCGCGGCCGGGTGGTACGCCTACGTCGGCAGCGCGCTCGGGCCGGGTGGGCTCTCCCGGGTCCGGCGTCATCGTGAACTCGCCACAGGGGAGCGCGAGACGCGTCACTGGCACGTCGACTACCTGCTCAGCCACCCCGCCACCTCCCTCGACGGGGTCGTCGCCTCGGCGGGCACCGACATCGAGTGCTCCGTGGCGGGCGGGCTATCCGCAGCCGGCCTCGGGGCTGTGGACGGCTTTGGCTGCTCGGACTGCCGCTGTGACACCCACCTGGCGGGCGCCCCCACGCGTCGCCGGCTCCGCGCGGCCGTCATGCGCGCCCACCGTCACGCCGGAGAGGGTGGCTGAGACGACCGACAGCGTTGTACGACCGCCGGTATGCTCGGGTCTCTCCGCAGACATCCGCTCGCGACCGGCGGGCTGGCCGTCGGGGCTGCCGTCGCCGCCGCGGCCGTCTCGGCCTGGCTCTCGACAGTGAGGACCTGCTCGTCTGTGCGGAGTCCGCAGGCCTCCTCTCGGTCACCCCTGACGGAGGCGTCGAGACCCTCGCGGACCGGGCTGGTGGCCAGGCGGTTGCCTCCGCCGACGGCCTCCACCTCCCAGCCGAGCAGGCCGCCGACAGGGGGGTCCGACAGCGGCCCCGGTGGCGGCGCGTCGAGCGGCTCCCCGGCCTCCCTCGCCCGGCGTGTCTCGGCGGCCTCGGCCCCTTCCCGGAGGCGTAACTCCCGGTCGAGCGCCTCCGCGAGGACCCCCCAGTGTGTCGTCCAGCGCCCGCAACCGGCTGTACTCGGCGTCGGAGGGTGACAGTTCCACCGTGTGCGTTCTGCCCTCGTCAGTATCGGCCGTGTGCGCTCGCTACTCCCGGTCGGCAGCTGTACGTCTGGACTCCAGTAGCCGTGCGTGGCCGGTGACGGTCGTCCCGGACAGCCACGGGCACAGATCCGTGCGTTTAGTCGTCTGGGACGTGTTTGCCCAGCCATGGAGCCAGAAGAGACCCGCCGTAGCTGGGCCGACCGGTCGGGGGAGTTCTCCCCGACGTACTACGCCGAGATCGGCCCCAACGAGGTGAGCGAGACGCTCGCGGACGTGTTCTCATACTACGCCGAGGAGGGCGCGGCGGTCCTCGAGGTGGGCTGTAGCTCCGGGCGCCACCTCGCTCACCTCCGTGACAGCGGCTTTGGGAATCTCACCGGCGTCGACATCAACGAGGAGTCCTTTGAGGTGATGGCCGAATACTTTCCCGCGCTGGCCGAGGCGGGGACCTTCCATACCGGCGCCCTCGAGGATATCGTCCCCGGGTTCGGGGACGGCGAGTTCGACGTGGTCTACTCGGTGGAAACCCTCCAGCACATTCACCCCGACGACGAGTGGGTGTTCGGGGAACTCGTCCGGGTCACGGACGACCTGCTCGTCACAGCCGAGAACGAGGGTAACAGCCCCCAGCGTGGCCGTCCGGGCAACGACGTGAGCTGCGTGCAGGACGACTTCCCGCTGTACTACCGGGACTGGGAGGCGGTGTTCTCCGAGTTGGGGCTCGCCCAGCTGGTCTGTGAGCCCGGCAAACGCGACACCGTCCGCGGCTTTCGGGTGCCCTGACCGGCCACACAGGTTCGCCGTCACAGATACGCCGAGAAGTATGTAAGAAGTTGTATATTTTACAGCCACTACCTCCGGACCTAAGTAATGCGTCGACGGCGGATACGGTCGGCCAGCCGGGACGTGCGGTAGCCGGTGTCCCATCCGACTGCTGTGAGGGCGTGGCGATACACGGCCAGCGCCGTCACGGGCTGTCACGGCCGCCGAGTGGTTGATGCCTCTTGCCCACTAACAGTGCATATTCCAATGATGGATGACTATCCGGTCGCCGACCTCCCGACACCGGACCCCGAGTACGGGCCCGAGCGCGTCGTCAGCGTCCAACTGTCCGCGCTGGCGACCAACGACGACCCCTTCGAGAACGCAGGGATCGGCACTGCGTACAACTTCGCCTCACCGTCGAACCGGCGTGCAACCGGGCCGTTCGACCGGTTCGTGGGGATGGTCACCGGCCCGCAGTACGCGCCGATGGTCGACCACGTCGAGGCGACAACTGGGCCGATGGAACGGGACGGAACCACCGCCGAGCAGCGTGTCACACTCACCGGCCCCGACGGGCGGACGGTGACCTACGTGTTCGGGCTCTCGAACAGACGCGAGGGCGCACTCGACGGGCACTGGCTCACCGACCGGGTGCTCGTCGACTGACCGTGGTTGTCGGTGTCCTATCCAGGTACTGACACCTGGCGGGCAGCACAGCCGTGTGTGACTGCCTGCCCGGTCTCTGCCGGCGACCCCGAGCCGGTGTGGGCACGCCGATACACTCACCCAGTAGCGGCCGTACTCAGGCGTCGTCGACGGCCTCCCAGTCGACCGTGATGCCCAGCCCCGGGTCGGTCGGCGGTTCGATGTAGCCGTTCTCGTGTGTGAACGACTCCTCGAGGAAAAACGAGACGACATCGGCGTCCCACGGCGGTTCCAGCGGGTACTCACACCACGCGCTCCCGGCGACGGCCATCACGTGCAGGTTGGCCGCGAACCCCGCTCCGTTGGTCCATGTGTGGGGGACAAACTCGGTCCCGTTAGCGTCGGCCATCGCCGCGACGTCGACGGCGCGTTTGATCCCCGTCGCGAGCGCGGCATCGGCCTGTAGCACGTCGAGCGCGTCCTGGCGGATGAACTCGGTGAGCCCCCCGACCCCGTTGTTGAACTCCGCCCCGGCAATCGGAACGGTAGTCGCCTCCCGCAGCTTCGCGTACCGGGCGTACTGGCGGCGTGGCAGCGGCTCCTCGAGCCAGCCGATATCGCCGAGCTCCTCCAGTTGGCGCGCGAACCGGAGCGCGTCCTTGTACGACCACTCGACCTCGGACTCGACCGCCCGGATTGCCCATCCCTTGTTCACATCAATCATCAGCGTCAGGTCCGGGAAGGCGGCACGGACCTCCCGGACAGTATCGACCTGGTCGGGTTCGGTCACCCGGAGTTTGACCGCCTGAACCCCCTCGTCGACGACGTGCTCCTCGATATACTCGACCCGGTCCTCGGCGTCCATGACCGCCCCCGTCGAGGCGTAGACCGGGATCGGGTCCGCCGTGCCGCCGAGCAGCTCGTGCACCGGCTTTCCGGCGTCTTTGCCGATAATGTCCCAGAGCGCCGGCTCGACGTGCCAGGGACGGGGGCCACTCAGCCGGAAACTGTCGAGTTTCCCGAGGATCGTCCGCATGTCGTGTGGGTCCTCGCCGACGAGAAACCCCTCAAGTTGGTCGTCATACCGCAGGCCGCCGAGGCTCGGCCCGGCGGTGACACCGGTAATCCCGGCGTCGGTTTCGACCTCGAATATCTCCGCCTCGTGGCTCCCCTGGGCGAACCCCGGGATCCAGGTCGGGTGGAACGCGCCGTCCATCTCGTGTGTCGCGTGGTACTGTGTCACGCCGGTAATCTGCATGCTCTGGCCGGTGTCGAGGACGAGTATAAACGTTCGGGGCCGACTGCCCCGGGCAAGTGGGCGGCTTACGCGATATCCGCCGTCCGGAACCGGAGATACCCGCCCGCGACCGGGACAACGAGCCACGCCAGCAGGACGAGGCTCGGGAGCCGCACGGACGCGAACGGGTCAGCGGCGAGGACACGCCCGCCGGCGGTTGCGGCCTCGTACGCGGCATTGGCGGCCTGGTTCGGCGGGAGGAGTCCGACGAACTGTAGCCACGCCGGGTTACTCCCGGCCTCGACCAGACCGAGTTCGACGCCACCGGCCCTGACCCCCACCTGGATGAGGTCCCACATCGCAACCAGGACGATGTAGACGGTGACGGCAGCGGCGGTCGCTCGGCCGTCACTCGCGCTGGCGGCGGAGATACCGAGGCCGACGGCGACAAACGCCACCCCCATCAGGCCGAGGAAGCTTATGAACGGTACTAACAGTTCGAGGCCGCCGCCGAGCAGCGCGACAACGACCAGCCCGGTCGCGACGCCGCCGACGAGCGTGGCGACGAGCATCAGCACCGTCCGGCCGACGAACTTCCCGACGAGGATGTCACCGCGGGAGGGCGGGAGGCTCAACAGCACCCGGAGCGACCCCGACTCGCGCTCGCCGGTGAGCGCCCCTTTGGCGAGAAACAGTGCGATAATCGGGAGTGCAAAGACCACAATCTGGAAGGCGAGCCCGAACACTTCACCGACAGGTTGGTCCGTGGACACGCCGACGAGCCCGGTAATACCGGCGGTAAACAGCACGATTGCCAGGGTAACCCCCCAGAGTGCCTTTGACCGGCCGGCGTCGGCGAGGTCCTTCCGGGCGACGGTGCGGACGCTCATGCCTCGACCCCGCCGGTGACCGCCGGGTCAGCCTGCCCGTCAGCGCGGTCCTCGGTGGTGTAGCTGGCGAACATATCCTCGAGCGAGGACTCCTCAACCCGCACGTCCGTGGCGGTCGTGACCGCCTGGACCCGGTTGATGAACGCGAGCTTTGCCTCCGGTTCGAGGCAGGTCCCCCGGACCGTGCCGTCGGTCACCTCCACATCCCTTACCTTTGGGAGGTCACCCAGCGCCCGCTCCGGTTCGCGGTCCACGCTGAGTGTCACCCGGGCCCCGCCGGCCGAGTCCCGGCGGAGTCGCTCGATGCTGTCGACCGCGGTCAGCTGTCCGTCGTCCATGATCCCGACGCGGTCGGCGACCGCTTCGACCTGTTCGAGGATGTGACTGGAGAAAAACACCGTCGCGCCCCGTTCGGTTTCGGCCTGGATGACCGCCCTGAGCTCGCGTGCCCCGTTCGGGTCGAGCCCCGCCGTCGGCTCGTCGAGGATGAGCAGGTCCGGCGAGCCGACCAGTGCCATCGCCAGGGAGAGACGCTGGCCCATCCCCGTCGAGTACTCCCCGGCCGGCCGGCTCGCCTCCTCCGGCGACAGCCCGACCCGGTCCAACAACGCCCCCGGGTCGTCGGCCGCGTTCTTGAACTCGGCGGCGAGTTCGACGTGCCGGCGCCCGCTCAACCGCTCGTACAGCCCGTAGTGCTCCGGGACGACACCGATCCGGCGGTGGAGTTCCTTCCGGTCCGCCTGCACGTCTAGCCCGAGCATCGACGCCGTGCCGGTCGTCGGTGAGACAAAGTCCAGGAGGATGTTGATCGTCGTCGATTTGCCGGCTCCGTTGGGTCCGAGAAACCCGAAGACCTCGCCGGACTCGACGGTCAGGTCCAGCCCGTCGACGGCGGTCACGTCGTCAAAGCGTTTCGTCAACCCTCGTGTTTCGATTGCCAGGTTCGTCATTGAACAGGTCCAGCTATGTCAATCAGCGTCATAAGGTGACACAGCGTGTTGCTGCCGATGAAACAGTGCCGGCGCGCCGGTCGGGGGTGAGCCGGAGCCGAGGGGTCAGGTCCGGTTGAACGGCTGGCAGTGTGAGCAGCTCCGCTACTCGTCGGGTTCGGTGCCCGCTTCCTCGGCAGGCGTGTCGGCTGGGGCCGGCTCGTCATCCGCCTCCTCGCGGCCCTGGAGGAGGAGGCTCGTCCCGGCCGCGGCGACGATACCGACACCGAGCGCGCGCAACCGGCGGCGGTACGCCGGCTTTGCCTCGAGGTCGGAGGCGTTGTCGAAGTTCTTGCCGACCATCTGTTTAATGAACTTGATACTTATCTGTGGGAAGAGTGCGGTCACCAGTCCCTGTAGGAGGACGAACGCTGCGCCGAGTGTGCCGCTTTTCTGATTGTCCATCACGTATTCACGTACGCACTGGACAGGTATGAGTATTGTGTTTCGTGCGCCACATTGCGGGAACAGACGCCGTTTCGAGCCGTCCTGGGACTGTTTTTGAGATTCTCTCGGCCATAGTATTGTACGGTATGTTCAACGATGGTGTTATACGTGTAGGGGGCATTGATGTAGTATGAGCCAAAATGTGGGTTCGACGGACGGCGTTCTCAGAACGGTGGTTGGTGCGGTTGCCGGGGCTGTCTCGATTGCGGTCCTCGCCAAGGCGCTCTCGCTTCCGACGGTGCTCTCGCCCGTGCTCGGGGCTATTGCGATTGTGATGCTCACCACGGCAGCGGTGGGGACGTGTCCCGTCTACTCCGTGTTCGGCGTCGATTCCTGCTCGCGCGGCTCCAATCCGTCGTAACGACGGCTGAGTACGAGCACCCGGCGTCCCGGCGGCACACGGGCGTCTGCAACAGGGGGAACAGGGGCGGTACTAGCCGCCAGCTTCCCCGGCCGCGCCGGTCACGTGTCACGGGGGGAGACACCCGAACCGCTGCTGTCCGTGTCCACCCCCGCGCGGTCACTGACCACGCTGTTCCGCGACGTCACCGGGTGGTGAGAGGTCCCGTCCGAACTCGTCGAACGTCTCGAACGGCTCCGGAAACTCGGTCGGGAGTTGGCGGTGCTCGCGTCTGTCCGTGAGCGGGCCGAGACCGTCGGCGACGGACTCCCACCCGGGTTTGATCTTGACGCTCTTTGCGGGTGAGCCGGCCACGATGTGGTGGGCCGGGACGTCGCCGAGTGTCTTTGCCCCCGAGCCGACCATTGCGTTTCGCTCGACACGACACCCTGCGCTGACCATCGACCCGTACCCGAGCCGGACGTCGGGCTCAAGAATCGTCTCGTATGTGGTCACGTCGGTCTGGTCGACGGTGTCGTGGGCGTGTGTGTGGATGTGTGCCCGGTCGGCAACCGAGACCCGGTCGCCGACAACCAGTTCGCCGCGGTCGTCGAGAAGGACGTCGTTGTGGACGACGACGTTGTCGCCCATGTGGATGTTGTGGCCACACTGGATCTTGATCCCGCCAAACAGGCGGAGGTTGTCACCGGCCTCCGCGAACAGGTGGTCTGCGAGTGTCCGCCGGAACGGCAGTGCAAACGCGATGTTGTTCGACAGCGGTGACAGGTCGAACCCGGACCAGAGGTAGCGAAGACACGTTGCCTCCTGCAGGGCCGAGAGTTTCTGTTCGGCCCAGTGTTCGGTCTCGACGAGCGCGTTTCGGGGGTCATAACTCCGGAGTCGCATCCGGGTCATCGGCGAGACTGACTCGCCGCGCTGGTAGCGCTCGTAGGCCTCGCTGTCGCCGAACAGGTCGGCGAGTATCTCCGCGACGGCGGCGGCGGTATCCCCCTCCGAGAGGCGCTCGTCGACGTACGATACCGTCTCGTCGACCGCGGCCTGTGTCTCCGGTGAGACCTCGACGTGTCGCTTCGTCATCCGAGGAACCCCCGCGGACGGGTGTGCGCCGGTTCGCGCGGTTCGGTCTGCCATGTGCTGGAGTGAACGTTCATGTATTGTTTACCCAGGATACGGTACAGATAGAACTAAAATCTCTTAAAACTGTGTGCCAGGACAACATATTGCGACGGGTACTGAACATCCGATCCCGTGAACTCAGCTAGCGGGGGTACCCGCTGTCTCAGGAGTTCGGCGCCGGGGTGGGCGTGACGCCGGGCAGACACACCCCTTCGCGGCGTCCTGGGGGCCCCGGTTCCGGTGGCGGCCCCGGGCCACCACAGTTCGACCCGGTCGAAGCGACTGTTGAAGACGGCTTACGGGCGACACCCAGCGGGCGACGACGAGTGAAATCACCGAACGTATCTCGACCGGACCAAGGCCGACGGTGACCAGCTCAACTCGGTCATCGCTGTGAACGACAGTGCGGCCGACCGGGCAGAGGCACTTGCTGAGGCGTTCGAGGGAGTTGGGGGGGTTGTTGAGCCACTCCGCCGGTTGAGTCAGAAACCACGCCTCTCTTTGACGCCGCAGCTGTGAGAACTCGAACGCCCGCTGTGATAGTCCATCCTGGATTCGAACCAGGGTCGCGAGCCCCAGAAGCTCGCAGGATTGGCCGCTACCCTAATGGACTGCAACCATATGTTGTGGAGAGATCTATGTAAGCGTTGCGCGTTCCGATCGCCACCGCTTTCATGCGGCGACGCGACCGATGAGTATGTACGTCGGACGCTTTCTCGTGGTCGCGCCGGAGGTTGGCGCCTACCGGGTCTCCTCGCGGTCGTTTCCGAACCGTCAGGCCGTCGAACGCGACGGCGCCGTGACCGTCGAGCCGACACCGGACGCGCCGCCGAGTGACAACCCCTACATCTCCTACAACTGCCTGCGCCGGACCGGCCGTGGGGTCGTCATCGGCAACGGCTCGCACGTCGACCCCGTCGCCGAGAAACTCGCCCTCGGGACGCCGGCACGCGACGCGCTTGCGGGCCCGCTTGCCGCGCTGGATTTCGAGAAGGACGACTACGACACCCCCCGGATCGCGGGTGTCGTGGGGCTGACTGACGACCCCGCGGTCGGGGACGAGGGGCCCGGGGCGTTCGTCGGGACAGTCCGGCGGGACGCCCTGCTCGTCGAGCGGGTGGCGGAGCCGACGCTGGTGGCGACATACGAGCGGGCGAGTCCGGAGCCGTTCGACCTCGCGGCGGCCGATGCGGCGGGGGCGGCCCGGGAGCTGTACGGTCACGACTTCGAACACGCGGTCTGTGCGGCGGGTGTGTCGGTGGCCGGCGGCGAGGTCGAGACGGCGGTCGTCAACGGCGAGTGAGCCGTCACCCCTCGCCGACCATCCCCTCCTCGTCCTCCCACTCCTGCTCGCGGAGTTCGAACTTCTGGACCTTGCCGGTGGCCGTCGTGGGGAGTTCCTCAACGAACTCGAAGCGTCGGACCAGCTTGTAGCTGGCCAGGTGGTCCTCACAAAACGCCCGGAGTTGCTCGCCCGACACGGGCGGGTCCTCCGGGTCATTGTTCGCCGGAATAACAAATGCCTTCGGGGTCTCGCCCCACTGCTCGCTGGGAGAGGGGATGACGGCCACGTCGGAGACGGCGTCGTGGTCGAACAGCGTGTCCTCGAGTTCGATACTAGAGATGTTCTCCCCGCCGGAGATGATGATGTCCTTCTTGCGGTCCTGGATGGCGATCATCCCGTTCTCGTCGACGGTGGCGAGGTCGCCGGTGTGGTAGTAGCCCTCGACGCGGTCGGAGAAGGCCTCCTCGGTGGCCTCGGGCTTGTTCCAGTAGCGGTCCATCACCTGGTTCCCGCCGACGACCACCTCACCGATGGTCCCGCCGTCCCGGGGGACATCCTCGCCGTCCTCGTCGACGACGCGGACCTCCGTCCCGAGGAAGGACAGCCCCTGGCGTTTTTTGACCGTGAACCGCGTGTCGTCGCCGTCCGCGAAGAACCGCCGGGCGTCGGAGGTCGTGATGAGCGGACCGGTCTCGGTCGCGCCGTAGACGTGCTTGAGATACCAGCCAAAGTCGTCCTCGACGGTCCGGATAGTCGCCTCCGGCGGCGCCGCCCCGGCCGTTGCGACCCGGACGTCGTTCTCCCCGCTCATCTCGACATCCCCGTTCCTGCTCTCGTAGTAGTCGATGAGCATGTTCAACACCGTCGGCGCGCCACACAGGTAGGAGACATCCTCGGCCGTGACCGTCTCGACGATATCCGCGGCGTCGACCCCGCGGGTGCAGACGTGTCTCGCCCCGACACCCGTCACGGCGAAGATGTGTCCCCAGCCGTTGACGTGGAACATCGGCAGCGTCCACAGGTAGACGTCGTCGTCGTGCAGCTTCTGATGATGGGCGGTGAGGTATGCGTGGAGTGTCTCCGTGCGGTGGGTCCGGACGACACCCTTCGGGTCGCCGGTCGTCCCCGACGTGTAGTTGATTGTGATATCCTCGTCCTCGTGCATCTCCGGGCGCTGGACGTCCGTCCCGGCCGCGGCGACCGCCTCGTCAAAGGAGTCCCAGTCCCCCTCGACGGCGTCGGCGTCGTTGGTGACGAACGTCTCCGTCGGAATCCCCTCGCGGACCGCCTCGACCTTCCCGGCGTACTCGTAGTCGGCGAAGACCGCGTCGACGCCGGCGTCGCTCAGGATATACTCGTAGTCGTCGGGAACCAGCCGGTAGTTCAGCGGCGTGTGGACCGCGCCGACCTGCATGATACCGTAGGCGGCCGCGAGGTGGTAGTGGGTGTTCGGGTCCAGCACGGCCACGCGGTCGCCCTTCTCGACGCCGCGCTCCTGGAGGAACGCCGAGAAGCCGTCTGCGAGGTCGAACAGCTCGTCGTAGGTGAGCCGGTCACCCGTCGTCGTGACGACCGCCTCCTCGTCGCCGTAGTAGTCCCGTGCCCGGTCGAAAAACTCGGTGACCAGTAGGTCCCGTTGCATGTGTGACTGGCTTTCCCAGTCGCACTTAAGCGTGTCTCGCCTGCGTGGCCGGCCTACGCCGTGTCGGAGACGACGTCGGTGACCTCGTAGCGCAACAGCGGGACGGCGACGACGGCCATGGTGGCGACCACGGCCGCCCCGTAGAGGTAGTAGCTGGCCCGGTAGCCCGGCCAGACCTCGACCATCGGCACCGCGAGCAGCGGGCCGAGCACCAGGCCAACGTCGCCCATCACGTTGTAGACACTCCCCATCCGGCCGATCTCGGAGCCGGGGGTGATGTCCCCGAGGATGGCGAGCAGTGCGGGGCCGGAGCCACCGGTTCCAACGCCGACGAGCGCGACCCCGAGAAAGAGCGCCTCAAGCGTGGCAAAGAGCCCGAGCAGGGCGAGCCCGGCAGCCATGGCACTGAACGCAGGCACCGTAATAATCACGCGGTTGTCAAGCCGGTCCGAGACCCGGCCGGCAACCACCATCGTCGCCGAGGAGAAAAAGACCCCTGTCGCCAGCACCACGCCGCTGATCCCGCCCCCGGAGAGGCCGTAGAGTTGCATGTTCGAGGCAGTGGCGTAGGAGGCAACTGTCGAGAGCAGCACCCCGCCGAACATGAACCGGATGGTCATGTTGCCGACCCCGAGCGGGAAGATACGGGGTTCACGCCGGAGCATCGCCGGGATATCCCGCAGTCGGGCCTGCTGGTCGGTCTCGGCGTCCACCTCGGGGAGGACAAGCGAGGCGACGACGCCGGCAACAAAGGCGAGCACGCCGGCGACCAGGAAGGCTGCCTCGGCGCTGTAGATATCCGCGACCAGCCCGCCGAGCACGAGCCCGCTCGGGAAGCCAAGCGACTGGCCACCCCGGAGGTAGCCCAGCCACCGGCCACGGTTGTCGTTGGTGGTGACGTGGGTGATCGTCGCGAAGGCCCCGAGAAAGACAAAGGCGCTGCCGACCCCCCACATCGCCCGCGCGAGCACGAACACGACACCGGGGTAGGAAACCGGGCCGAGCCCCGGGACGGTGAATACGCCCGCCGGCGTATAGAGGCCGAGGACGTACCCGAAGGGGCCCAGCGCCTGGACAAACAGCCCGAGGATCATCGGCCGGCGGGCGCCGTACCGGTCGATGATGTTGCCCGCAGGTGTGTTCATCAGCAGCCGCGAGACCCGGTTGGCGCTGAGGATAACCCCGAGCATCAGCGAGGAGATACCCAGGATCCGGTCGAGCAGCGGCAGTGTCGGAAAGGCGACACCGGTGGCTACCCCGCCGAACAGGACCCCGCCGATGATCGCCAGCGCGATGGTCCGGATCTCGCCCTCGGTGTACGCCGTCTCGTCGGTTGCCGTCACGTCTGTGCCTGACACCGTGTGTGCTCCCCCGGGAGGGTTTGCCTCCGGCTTCACCCACAACGACTTTAACTGTTGTCTCTTGCTTTGGCCCCCGTATCTGCCGGCGAAAACAAGCGCGCCGGCACACCGTTCCGGTGTCACTCCACCACGCCTTGTCCGGCCCGGCGCGCTGTCCCGACACAAACCCTTTGCCGCCGTCAGTCGTGAGGCCGGGCATGACCAACCCCACTGTGCTCGTCTCTCACACCGTCGACGCCGGCTACTGGTCCGACATCGAGGCGCTCCGTGCCGCGGTCGAGACCCGGGTCCCCGGGGTCGACCTCCGGGTCGCGCACACACCCCCGGAGACACGCGAACTGGCCGGCGAGGCCGACGCCCTGCTCGCAACGCACGTGCCGACGGACCTGCTCGAGGCGGCGCCGAACCTGCGGTGGGTCCAGGCACTGTCCTCGGGGGTCGACTTCCTGGATACCGAGGCCATCGCCGACCACGGGGTCGCGCTGACGAACGCCGCGGGGGTCCACGCCGAGCCCATCGCCGAACAGGTCATCGGGTACCTGTTGACCTTCGAGCGGGGGATCCACACCGGGATCCAGCAACAGCAGGCGGGGCTCTGGCAGCGTTACAGCGGCGGCGAGGTCAGGGGGAAGACCCTCGGTATCGTCGGCATAGGCGCAATCGGGGGTCGGACGGCGGAGTACGCACAGGCCTTCGGGATGACCGTGGTCGGGACGAAACGCGACCCCGACACCGCACCGAAGCCCGTCGACGAGGTCTACGCCCCCGGGGGGCTGTTCGAGGTGCTCCGCCGGTCGGAGTACGTCCTGCTGTCCTGTCCGCTGACCCCGGAGACACGCGGGCTGGTCGGCCGCGAGAAGCTCGGCGCGATGAGAGGCGACGCGGTGCTGGTCAACGTCGCCCGCGGCGCGGTCGTCGACGAGGACGCGCTCGTCTACGCGCTCCAGCAGGGCGGGATCAGGGGGGCCGCACTCGACGTCTTCGAGGCGGAGCCGCTCCCCCCTGAGTCGGTGCTGTGGGACCTCCCAAATGTCGTCGTCACGCCACATATGGCCGGCTCGACCCCCGAGAAGTTCGAGCGGGTGGCGGGGGTGTTCGCGGAGAACTACCGGGCGTTCGCCGACGGCCGGCTGGAGGAGTTGAGAAACCGGGTTGTCTGAGCGACGTGACGGGTCCGACGGGGGGTATGCCGACGCCAACGGGCATTTGTGCGCCGAGGGGATAGGCAAAATATGGTCTCGCCCACGGTCGAGTCGAAGCTGACGGCCGCCCGCGAGGACCTGGCGAGTCGGGAGGGTGTCCTGGTCGCCTTCTCCGGCGGCGTGGATTCGAGCGTCGTGGCCGCCAGTGCCCACGACGCGCTGGGTACGGATGCCGTTGCCTGTACGGCCCGCAGCGAGACACTGCCCGAGAGCGAACTCACCGAGGCCCGCCGGGTCGCCGAGGAGATTGGGGTCCGCCACGAGGAGGTCACCTTCTCGGAACTGGACAGTCAGGCCTTTGTCGAAAACGACGAGGACCGCTGTTATCACTGCCGGACGATGCGGCTCTCGGCGATGTACGACCGGGCCAACGAGCTCGGTATCGGGGTCGTCTGTGACGGCACCAACGCCTCGGACCCCGGCGAGGGCCACCGCCCGGGTCTCCGGGCTGTCGCGGAACTCGACGCCCACTCGCCGCTGTTGGCCCACGACATCACGAAGGAGGAGGTCCGGGAGGTCGCCCGCCACTACGGCCTCTCGGTGGCC